>JALQYL010000260.1 GCA_023254135.1 Ilumatobacteraceae bacterium
TGAAGCACCAGCTGAAGAAGTCACTGACACGAATGAAGAAGGCAACTGATGGGTCAGAAGATCAATCCGTACGGATTCCGCCTCGGAGTAACCACCGATTGGAAGAGCCGCTGGTTTAGCGAGCGTGAGTACAAGGACTATCTCACAGAGGATTGGAAGATCCGTGAGTACCTCATGACCACACTCGAAGATGCAGCAGTCAGCCGTGTTGAAGTAGAGCGCACACGCGACAAGCTTCGCATCGACGTGCACACCGCACGTCCCGGCATTGTTATCGGTCGTAAGGGTGCAAAGGCAGACGAGCTTCGCGCTGGTCTTGCACAAATCACCGGCAACAACCGCTTGCAGTTGAACATTGTTGAAATCAAGCAGGCCGAACTCGATGCTGCTCTCATCGCACAGGGTGTTGCCGACCAGTTGGTCAACCGCATCGCATTCCGTCGTGCCATGAAGCGCGCTGTGCAGAACGCACAGAAGTACGGCGCACTCGGCATTCGTGTTCAGTGTTCAGGTCGTCTTGGCGGTGCCGAAATGTCAC
>JALQYL010000261.1 GCA_023254135.1 Ilumatobacteraceae bacterium
GGCCGCCCCTGCGGCCGAATGCCTTCGCGACTTCGCGCGCGGGGGCGCGCTCCTACAAGACGCCAGCCATCAATCGATGGCCTGCCCGGCAAAGTCGAACACGCCCGGATTGCGCACCGGGTCCACCGACACCTCGATGCGCGTCTTGGGCGGGAACTTGCCCTCCAGCAGTTGCCTGGAGAGCGGGTTCTCGATGCGCTGCTGGATGGCGCGCTTGAGCGGGCGGGCGCCGAACACCGGATCGAAGCCGACCTTGGCCAGTTCGGCCAGGGCCGGATCGCTCACCGCCAACTCCAGATCCATGCGGGCCAGTCGCTCGCGCAGGGCCTGCAGCTGGATCTTGGCGATCGAGGCGATGTGCTGGGCGTCCAGCCCGTGGAAGACCACCGTCTCGTCGATGCGGTTGAGGAACTCGGGACGGAAGTGGCTCTTGAGCTCGTCCCACACCGCGTCCTTGATGTCCTCATACGGCTGGCCGACCATGGCCTGGATCAGGTGCGAGCCGATGTTCGACGTCATCACGATCACCGTGTTCTT
>JALQYL010000262.1 GCA_023254135.1 Ilumatobacteraceae bacterium
CGGCCGGTGTAGCGAGGTGCAACAACGTTGACCAACTTGTTGGTCATTTCCTTGTCATTCAAGTACGACTGGATCTGACGAATGCGGTGAATGCGCATTGGGCCTTCGCCCTGCGCCTTGATTGCCTTCGTGATCAACTTCTCTGCGATTGGGCGAAGCGCCTTGGCCTTGCCTTCGGTGGTCACAATGCCCTCTGCAGCAAAAAGTGATGCAGCGAGGTTCGCCATCAACAACTTTTGATGATGTGCGCTATGTCCGAAGCTTCGGGCTCGTCTTGGTGTTGCTGGCAGATGTCATCGTCTCCTATGAAGTGGTGCGTATTGGTGCGCTATCAGATGCGCAGTGACAATCCGCGTTCGTCGAGCTTCAACTTGATTTCATCCAACGACTTCTGACCGAAGTTGGTGATGTTCAAAAGATCTTCTTCGCTACGAAGCAGCAACTCGCCAACAGTGTTGACCTGTGCGCGCTTCAAGCAGTTGCGTGGACGCTCGCTCAAGTCGAGGTCTTCAATGCTCAAGTCGAGGTCTGGCGA
>JALQYL010000263.1 GCA_023254135.1 Ilumatobacteraceae bacterium
GGAAGCCGTAGCCGGGGTGGATAGCCTGGGCGCCGGTCTGCTTGGCGGCGGCGATGATGCGATCGACCAGCAGGTAACTCTCGCGGCTGGGCGCAGCGCCGATGTGCACGGCTTCGTCGGCCAGCTTGACGTGGCGGGCTTCCTTGTCGGCGTCGGAGTACACCGCCACGGTGGCGATGCCCATTTTTTTGGCCGTTGCAATCACGCGGCAGGCAATTTCGCCACGGTTGGCGATCAGGATTTTGGTGAACATGGGAATTTCTCCTCTTCAGGAATCTTGGTGTTGGGCTGGCCGGTTTGCTGTGCTTGCTGTGTTGGCTGAGCCCGCAACGGGAATGCCGTGTCCGCCTCCGCTCATGTCCCCCGCCGGCCTGCGGCCGGCTCCTCCTTTACTTCGCTGCAACGGACACGGCATACCCGGTGCTGCGAAGTGGAGGTGTTTCAAGGCGGCAGCGCGCCACATGCCCTGGAGTGGGTGGGCTGGGCGTTTTGCGCAGGTAAAGGAGGAGCGCGAAGCGCGGGGG
>JALQYL010000264.1 GCA_023254135.1 Ilumatobacteraceae bacterium
CCACCCGCGACGAATCTGACGACTAGACATGCCCTAAAGGATAACTAGTCCTTGACTGTTCCACCTTCTGAATGAACCCTGTTATTCGCCGTTCGTGGCAATCAGGGGCACTTGATCAGCAATTACCTGCCACCGACCAACTCAGTGCACTTCGCAACAATCAAAATCTATTTTCGTTGATTTTCATCTTCTGACGAACGACTTCTGGAATATCAATTCCAAGAACATCCGCGAGACGCGAGAGATAAATCTGGACATCGGCAATCTCTAGTGCGATGGCTTCCAGTTGTTCAGGGCCGAGGGCGGACTTGGTTGACTCTTCAGGCGTCAACCATTGAAACTCTGCAACGAGCTCCCCTGCCTCCCCAACAAGAGCCATCGCCAGATTCTTTGGAGTGTGAAACTTCTCCCAATCGCGGGTCTTTGCAAAATCACGAATTAGTCCAGCAAGTTCCTCGAATTCAGACTTGCTCATTTTGGTAACCGATCCTTGAAATATTCAGCAGTGGCGGTGTCT
>JALQYL010000265.1 GCA_023254135.1 Ilumatobacteraceae bacterium
CACCTGGAACACCCACTGCGGTTGCCGGAAACGGAAATGCCACTATCACCATCACACCAACCCAAACCGGTGGAACTGCAAGCTCCTACACGGTGACCGCTAGCCCGGGCGGAGCCACATGTACCATCACAGCACCCGCCACCAGCTGCACCATCACCGGACTCACCAACGGAACCGCATACACGTTCTCCTCAACGGCCACCAATGCCTCGGGAACCAGTAGTGCAAGTGCAGCAAGTTCATCGTTGATTGTCAATGGATCTTCGTCATCAGCATCGAGTTCCATCTCATCAAATGATTCGACGAAGACGTCAACGAGCCCCACTTCGGCTCGGCCATTGTCTTCGCTGACCAATCAAAACACACCAAATACTGGCCTGAGCGGAAACTTGTTTGATGTATCTCTACAACTGCTCGTGTGCGGATTTGTTCTCTTGTTTGCACGCAAGAAACTCAGAACCCTTGTTAGATAAACCAGCCAAAAAAAATGCTGAGGCGCTGCGGTCTTTCGTACT
>JALQYL010000266.1 GCA_023254135.1 Ilumatobacteraceae bacterium
CACTGCATCGCTCAGCACGTCGACAATGTCGGCGCACATTTCCGTGGTGTGTTGAATGTGGTGTCCGGTTTCTTTCTTCATGGTTTTGCCTCCCATGCCATCCATCTCACGCCAGAAACACCAGAATCGCAAGACCCATTTGTACCTTGCAACTAATGAAGTGATGTATTTACTTTTCAGCCTCGTTGGGTTGCGGCAAGGGTGATGTATCTGGCATACGTATCTGCCCGATGCTCGAAGTCCGTGATGGACATTCCGTAAATGCGACGAAAACTCCAGAAGAAGTCAGCAGTGCTTCGCAGGTCTTCGTAGAGTCGAATTATTTTTCGAAGACCTCCGTAGTTAGCGATCAATAATTCGATTGCAGCTGCACCGCGGAGATATTCGCATCCACTCACTTGTGTGCTGTTGTCGCGGTAATGGTCAATTGTCTGTGTGCAGAGTGATGGCCAACGAGCAAATTTTCGAAGGCGAATCACATGAAAGTCCATGTAGGTCATTCTCTTGGAAGAT
>JALQYL010000267.1 GCA_023254135.1 Ilumatobacteraceae bacterium
CTTGCCCCCGTGCTTTTCCAGCAGCTTCACATCGGTGATGACCATGCCCCGGTCTGCCGCTTTGCACATGTCGTAAATGGTCAGCAGGGCCACTTGCACGGCGGTCAGGGCCTCCATCTCCACGCCGGTCTGGCCGACGTTTTCTGCGGTGGCGGTGCAGACCACCTCGGTCGCCTCGGGCAACACCTCGAACTCCACCGCCACGCGCGTGAGCGCGATCGGGTGGCACAGCGGGATCAGGTCACTGGTTTTCTTGGCGCCAGGCGTGCAATGCCCAGCACGTCGCCTTTTTTGGCGGTACCCGACTGGATCAGGGCCAAAGTGTCCGCCTGCATGCGGATGCGGCCTGTGGCCACGGCCACCCGATGCGTGTTGGCCTTGGCACCCACATCCACCATGTGGGCCTGACCTTGGGCATCAAAATGGGTCAGGGGGGAGTTGTTTGCGCTCATAAGACCGGCCGAAAAGGGGATTTACAGAAGGTTGACGACAATGGCGCATGATACGGT
>JALQYL010000268.1 GCA_023254135.1 Ilumatobacteraceae bacterium
GTCCACCGGGAATGGTGCCGGCCCATAGTGCGCCGTCTGTGTCTAGTGCGGGCTCAAGACTCCAAATGCCGGCAAGTGCCCACTCACGTTCGTTGCCCCACATGGAAATGTCAACGAAGCCTTCGGGCTTGGGTGGATATTCGGGAACACCTACTTCCATCCATGTGGCGCCTTTGTCATCGGAACGATGCAACTTGATACCGAAGTGGCCGTGATCAAGCACCACATACCAAGCGCCATCGCGAGGGTCAGTGCATGAGAGCACTGCGTTGTCGCCCACGAAATGTTCGCTCACAATCTTTGCGTCCTTGCCTGTTCCTTCGGCTACGAAGAAACCTTTGCGTGTTGCGATGTGGAGTGTGTTGGTACTCATGGTCAGCCTCCTGAAAGTGCTTGCATAACGTAGATTTCGGAATTCTCTTTCACGGGGTCGCTGAGAGTGCGACGGTCGGTGATGAGTTCACCATCCAAGAAGATGGTCATGTGTTTGCGCACGGCGCCACGCTCAT
>JALQYL010000269.1 GCA_023254135.1 Ilumatobacteraceae bacterium
TCATCCTCTAAGATCAGCTACGGATCGTCGCCTTGGTAGGCCGTTACCCCACCAACTAGCTAATCCGACGCGGGCCCGTCTAAGGGCGATAAATCTTTCTCCTCACGGACGTATACGGTATTAGCTCAAGTTTCCCTGAGTTGTTCCGTACCCCTAGGAAGGTTCCCACGTGTTACTCACCCGTCTGCCACTCCCGTATTGCTACGAGCGTTCGACTTGCATGTGTTAAGCCTGCCGCCAGCGTTCGTTCTGAGCCAGGATCAAACTCTCAAGTTTGAAACAGCTCGCCAATGGATAAATCCATCAGCATTGATCGCATTGCGTACATTTTGACGAGAAGCCATGTGGCTCTGGTCTTGCGACCAAAGCTTTTGGCTATTCTCTTAAAAGACGCATTCGATCGTTGTTTCGTACCGGCCCCAGGTTACCCCAGGACCCGCTAGAACACGCGCCGCCTGCGTCTCTCTTTCTCTCTTCACAATGTCAATCAGCAAACCCAAAGCCCGAG
>JALQYL010000026.1:0-17457 GCA_023254135.1 Ilumatobacteraceae bacterium
ATCTCGGTACCGGCAAACCAACGGTGATTCTTGCCAAAACCATCAAAGGATGGACTCTCGGACCCCAAGCCGAGGCACGCAACGCCACGCATCAAATCAAGAAGATGACAACGGAACAACTGCGTGCATTGCGTGATCGCTTGCATTTGGAGAACGAGATTCCCGATGCAGCATTGGAAGGTGACGAGGCACCGTATTACCGCCCCGCACCCGACACCATTGAGTACCAGTACATGATGGAACGCCGTCGCGCATTGGGTGGCTCAGTGCCAAAGCGTGTTGTTACCAATCGTCGTCCACTTGCATTGCCCAGCGACGATGCTTTCACCGAATTCAATGAAGGTTCCGGTGATCAAGCAGTCAGCACCACCATGGCGTTCACTCGCATGTTGCGCAATTTGGCGCGCGACGAGAAGTTTGGCGCGCGAGTGGTACCCATCATTCCCGACGAAGCACGCACGTTCGGTATGGACTCGCTGTTCCGCGAACTCAAGATCTATGCATCGCAGGGCCAGAAATACGAGCCAGTTGACCATGCGTTGTTGTTGTCATATGCCGAATCATCAAAAGGACAGATCCTCGAGGAAGGCATCAACGAAGCTGGTGCACTTGCCAGCTGGATTGCAGCAGCCACCAGTTATTCCACGCGCGGCGTGCCCATGGTGCCGTTCTACACGTTCTATTCCATGTTCGGATTCCAGCGTGTGGGTGATCTCATTTGGCAGGCCGCCGATGCGCGTGCTCGTGGATTCCTCATGGGCGCCACCGCTGGCAGAACCACGTTGCTGGGCGAAGGACTGCAGCACCAGGACGGTCACAGTTTGTTGTTGGCATCCACCGTTCCGGCGTGCCAGGCGTATGACCCTGCATTCGCCTACGAAACTGCGGCCATTGTTCGCCACGGAATTCAACGCATGTACGGCGATAATCCGGCCGACATCTTCTATTACATCACTCTCTACAACGAGAACATGGTGATGCCACAGCGACCCGCTCATGTGACCGACGAAGACATCATCAATGGTCTGTACAGATATTCATCACCGCAAGCCGAGGTGCATGCTTCGTTGATGTTCTCGGGCACTGCATTCGTGGAAGCAAGCAAAGCAGTCGCCATCCTGCGAGATTCATACAACATCAACGTGGACATGTGGTCGGCCACGTCCTACAAATCCTTGCGCGACGACGCCATTGAAGTGCAGCGCTGGAATCGCATGCACCCCACGCAAACACCGCGCACTTCCATCGTGCGCAATGCACTCGGAAACGCGAACACGCCCATCGTGGCCGTCACCGATTTCATGCGCATCGTTCCTGAGCAAATCGCCTCTGAACTCGCGGGACGTACGTTCATTTCGCTGGGAACAGACGGCATGGGACGCAGCGACACACGTGAGGCACTGCGCCGATTCTTCGATACCGATGCTGCACACATTGTTGTGGCAGTGCTCACTTCACTCATCGGGAGTCACGGAATCACCGCCGAAACGGTGGCAGGTGCCATTTCTTCGCTGGGTATCAACCCCGAAGCCGACTACTCGCTCACTCGCGACTAATACACTGTTGCCCAATGGGCACCCTCTACATCACTGGCATCCCCGAGTCAGATGCGCTCCTCAACGCAAACGGCACAGCTCTCCTCATCGGCATGTTGCTCGACCAGCAAGTACCCATGGAATGGGCATTCAACGGTGCGTTCACATTGAAGAATCGTCTGGGGCATCTCGACCCGAAGAAGATCGCGGCCATGGATCCCGATGAGTTCCTTGCCGTATGTGTGGACAAGCCCGCCATCCACCGCTTCCCCAAGGCAATGGCGCAACGCATCCATTCCATGTGCGGAATCATCGCCACTGAATACAAGAACAAGGGCGAGAACATCTGGAACGACACCAACGATGCCACCGTGGTGTTCGAACGATTGCGTGCGTTGCCGGGCTACGGCGAAGAGAAGGCGCAGATCTTCATGGCACTGTTGGGCAAGCGATTCGGTGTGCGGCCGGTGGGGTGGCAGAAAGCCGCGGGTGTCTTCAGCGACAGCAATCCACGCACCGTGGCCGACATCACCAACCCGGAAACGCTCATCAAGGTGCGCGAGTGGAAGAAGATGGAAAAGGCCGCCAACCGCGACAAGCAATCACGTCCACTTCCCGCCAAGGCCACTGCACCCAAGAAAGCCGGCATTATCAAGCCACCCGCCCAGAAGCCGGTTGCGAAAAAAGCAGCGGCAAAAAAGACTGACAAGAAGAAGTAAGTCGTGACCGTTCTCATCACCGGCGGCGCCGGATACATCGGCTCTATCACTACTCGTCTCATTCGTTCCACAGGTCGTGGTGTGGTTGTACTCGATACCTTGGAAAACGGACGTCGCAAGGCAGTGGGCGATGCACCATTCGTGCAGGGCGATGTTGCCGACACCAATTTGGTGGAGCGCATCTGCAAGGAACACGGCGTTGATGAAGTGGTCCACTTCGCTGCCTACAAAGCAGTGGGCGAATCTATGGAGAACCCCACCAAGTATTTCCAGAACAATGTCACCGGATCACAGAAGTTGTTCGACGGTCTCAACCGTGCAGGTGTGCAGCGTGTGGTGTTTTCCTCTACCGCTGCCGTGTACGGTACACCCACACGCGTTCCCGTTCGCGAAGATGATCCACTCAGTTGCGAAAGCGTGTACGCCGAAACAAAGTTGATGATTGAACGCACACTGGGCTGGTATTCAAAAACCACCAACATGCGTAGCGTGGTGTTGCGATATTTCAACGCAGCGGGCGCTTCGCAGGACTGCACTTTGGGTGAGGATTGGCGACACTCACAGAACCTCATTCCACATGTCATGAAAGCAACCTTGGGATTCGCACCTGCACTCAAGGTGTTCGGCAATGACTTCCCCACTCCCGACGGAACTGGCGTGCGCGATTACATTCACGTGGAAGATCTTGCTGCTGCACACGTGGCGGCACTCGACCACCTGAAAAAGGGTGGCGAGAGCATCACCTGCAACGTGGGAACAGGCTTTGGCACCAGTGTGATGCAAATCATCGATGCCACCGAACGCGTCACCGGAATGAAAGTGCCGTACGAAATAGTTGATCGTCGTGCCGGCGACCCTGCCGAGTGTTATGCCGATGCCAGCCGCATCAATGCCGCGTTTGGATGGACACCGAAGCATTCTCTGGATGACATCATCGCCACTGCATATGCATGGCATTCCTCGCACCCACAAGGGCACGATTCGTAACGTCTAGAAGCTGAGCGCGCGTTGGCGATCCAGCCAACCCATGAGCACGGCTACGGCACGAGGGTCATGACGCAAACGGTGGCCAGCTCCGGCCACGATGCGCAACTCTGCGCTTCCGTGTGCTTCGGCCAACACACGAGAGTCAGCCACTGGCACACTTTCATCTTCATCGCCGTGCATGACCAACAATGGCCGTGGAGCGAATCGGCGTGCGGCATCAACCGGACGGAAGCGACGCAACTCGCGACTCCACTCATCGAAGGCCGTAGGAAAACGTGGCGACCGAATGGCGCCTATCTCTTTGGCGTGCTCCAGAAAACGTCGTGGTTGCCCGGCCCAATCGTCGAAGTCGGCACGAGCGCCCAATAGTGCACACCCACGCACGCGCGGATCATCTGCCGCAGCGCAGATGGCCAATGCACCACCCGTATTGGTTCCTACCAACCAGATGCCGTTGGGCGACACTTCTTCTTCGAGATGGTTGATCGCATTGCGCAGATCATCCATCCATCCCTGCATGGAGAAGTCGCCTTCACTGGCACCACAACCACGGAATGTGAACGTGAGCGCAGCCCATCCCAAATCGTTCGCAATGCGGTCCATGAGCTGTGGAAACGTGACTGCAGATTGACGTGCGTCAAGCGGACCAATGGGAAATCCGTGGCACAAAATGACGCCAGGGAGATGTTCGTTGTGCCCTTGTGGCACTGCCAAGTAGCGCTGGAGCGAGAGATTGCCAGAACGGAAGGAACCGTTCATCTCTGCCCCCACTGCGATGCCTTACGCGCGAGGCTTGCGGTGGCGACGTGTGGCGCCGGCGGTGGCCAGGCTGTAGCCGCGATTGCGAGCTTCGGCCAACGTGTCGGGGCCAAAGCACAGGCCAACACCCTCGTTCACGATTTCATCGATGATGTCCTTGTCGGTCCATTCATCGAGGTCGTACACAAGCTGTGTGCGCTTGTCACCAAGAAATCGAGTGTGTTCAAACTTGACCGGACGTTCCATGCCATAAACGCTAGCCCCCACTGACCCTTTGCCACGAACAAGGCAGTATGTTTCGGACATGGCCAACACCACCCAGCCCACCGAAGTTGAGTTCTTCTTCGACATCATGTGCCCGTATGCGTACCAAACCTCTGTATGGCTTCGCGAGGTGCAGTCACAACTGGGATTCACCATCAAGTGGCGATTCTTCAGCTTGGAAGAACAGAACCGCGAGGAAGGCAAAGTTCACCCGTGGGAACGCGAATACGCCTACGGCTGGACTCCCCTGCGCGTGGCTGCATGGTTGCGACGCCAGAGCAACGACTGGTGCGGCGCCTATTACGAGCGTGCCGGTCGTGCCCTCCATGTGGAAGGTCGCCGCAGTTTCGACAAAGAGATCGCACTTGAACTTCTCGCCGAATTGAATTTGCCCACCGACGCGTGGGATGCAGCCGTGGCTGACCCCACCACACACGACGATGTGCGCAACGACCACATGTACGCCATCAACGATCTTGCTGGCTTCGGAGTACCCATCATCACCATTCCCGACGGTCGCGCAGTGTTCGGCCCGGTGGTGTTGCCGGCGCCCACCGGTGAAGAAGCACGTGAATTGTGGAACATCACTCTCGCTTACAGTCGCTTCCCTGGCTTGTACGAACTCAAGACTCCGAAGACCGACGAAGACATGGCGAAGATTGGCACCATTTTCAATCCGTATCTCACTGCTCGCGAATGGCGCACCATTCAAAACCCTGCCCGATAACAGTCACAAAGGACACGCACATGATTCCCACCGAAACAATCAACAAACTCGCCATCACGTTCGATTCGCTGAACGACTTCTGTTCACAGCTCACTGAAGAACAGTGGCACTTGCCCACACAACTTCCTCGGTGGAACGTGAAGGACAACTTGTCGCACATCATCGGCACAGAGCGCGTGTTGTACGGACTGCCAGAGACCGAACACAAGTCGAACGACCTTTCCGACACGCACAACCCGATCGGCGAGATGAACGAACACCACGTCGACTTCCGTCGTCCTCGCACGGGCGCAGAGGTGTACGCCGAATTTAAGGATCTCGCAGAAAAGCGCATCGCTCAGTTGCGCAGTGAGGGCGAGGAATATTTCGCACAATCCGCAATGACACCCACCGGTCCGGGCACCATTGCCGATTTCCTCCACATTCGAGTGCTCGACATTTGGACGCACGAACAAGACATGCGTCGCACCGTTGGAATGCCGGGCCATCGTGGAGGCCCTGCTGCAGAACACACCATTGATCGTCTCATTCGAACGGTCCCTATTGTGGTGGGCAAGCGTGCCGGTACTCCCGAGGGTGGCACTGTTGTCATTGAGATCACGGGCGCCGTGCAACGCACCGTTGCCACCACCATCACCGAAGGTCGTGGCCAGGTGAGCAACGTTGCACCTGCCAATGCACTGTGCACCATCACCATGGACTCCGATGTCTTCCTGCAATTGGCAACAGGTCGCGCAACGGACGCGGAACTCGTGGGTCAATTCACCATCAGTGGTGATTCAGAACTGGCCACCAAAGTGGTGTCTCAGTTCAGCATGATGATTTAGCCGTCTCTTTAATCCTCGGCGCGAGGGCCCACAGCACCAATGGCTGCCAAATATGCCATGTGCGCATCGGCCACATTCACCACGTCAACGTCGTCGAGTACTTCAATGTTCAATGCTTCAGCCTGCGCCAACAGGTGAGCCGCGAATGTCATGTCATCAACGATGACGGGCACTTCAATGTCTTGCGGGCGATCGATCACATCTCGAGGCAACAAATCACGTTCGGCCATCCAATTGAGATGCGAACGCAACATGGACGCAAGTTCATCCATGGTGAGGCGAGCCTGTGTTTCCTCAGGCAAATGATCCGCCACGTATTGCACTGCAACATCCAATTCGTACACCACGCGTGGCGCCACAGCGTCCAAACGATGCGCCTCACGACCCACCACGCCCGAGGCAATGGCAAACACGATCACCGCTGCAATAAGAGAGAAAACTGCGACTGTCATTGTCCGGGAATTTCCTGCCACTCGGAATCAGCGGTGACCGTGATGGTACGCGCCAAGAATCCACTGCCACCGTCGCTCCATGAATACTCCATGTATTGCGGCGGGCCGTTGCGGTAGATGATTTTGCCGTTACGGAAGTTGAACTCACACGCACTTGATGGGCAGATGTATGCGGTGGTGCCAGCGAATGGTGCAGAGAAAATCATGTGCGCATGACCACTCACCACTGCCAATACGTTGGAGTGTTGTGCCACCACTGCCGCCAAACGCGCAATGGAGTCATCATCCAAACGAACGCCATCGAGCGCCTTGCCTCCAATGGCGATGCACGGATGATGCATGGAGACAATGGTGGGGACACCATCGCTCAACACGCCATCCAACCAATCGCACTGTGCAGCATCGAGTGCGCCATCTTCACGACCCAAGCGCGACGAATCCATGACAACAATTCGTCCACCGGGAATGTCTTGCGCGTAATCCAGACGACCATTCACGGAAGGCAAGGAATACAACCGTTGCATCTTCTCTGATTCATCATGGTTGCCCGAGGCCAACAACAGTGGCTTTGGCGGATTGGCAATGGCGCGTGCGAAACCTTCGTATTCAGCGTCGGTGCCGGCCTGTGCCGCACAGTCGCCTGTGATCACGATGTGACTGCATCGTTGTGCCGCGTGATTCAATGCCATCGCAAAGTTGCGTGCCGGGTCAAGACCGGGGTGTGATGCTTCTCCAGGACCGGGAATATGCGGATCGGAAATTTGTGCAATCACAGTGCGGGCCATTCACCAAGCGTAGAGCAGTGCGTCAAAACGCGTGGTGCCAGGACCATGTGCACACAATGAAAGAACCCGGGCACATGGCCCGGGTTCTTCACGAAGTTCAGTGGAACTGAGGTGATCAGATACCGATGCGCTGAGCAAGAAGCTCGCGGTGGTAGGTGGGGTCACCGAAGATGAGTTCGCTTGACTTTGCACGCTTGAAGTAGAGGTGTGCTGGGTGTTCCCAGGTGAAACCAATACCGCCGTGGATCTGAATGTTTTCAGCAGCTGCGTGGAAGTAAGCCTCTGAGCAGTATGCCTTTGCAAGAGAAGCAACTGAAGGAAGTTCTTCGTTCATCTCTGCTGCACACCACATGCCGTAGTAAGCAGCGGACTTTGCTGACTCAACCTCAAGCAACATGTCTGCACACTTGTGCTTGATTGCCTGGAATGAACCAATGGGGCGGCCGAACTGGATGCGGTCCTTTGCGTACTGCACTGCCATTTCGAGAACCTTCTGGGCTCCACCCACCTGCTCAGCTGCAAGTGCAACTGCTGCGAGGTCCATGACTTGTGCGAACACTGCGCCGCCGTTGCCCTCGGTACCGATGAGCTTGGCTGGTGTGTTGTTGAACTCAAGCTTGGCCTGCTTGCGGGTCTGGTCCATGGTGGAGAGAGCCGTGCGGGTAAGGCCCGATGCGTTGCCATCAACTGCGAAGAAGCTCACACCCTTTGCAGTGCGAGCTGCAACGAGGATGAGGTTCGCTGTTGCACCATCGATGACGAAGCTCTTGGTACCGGTGAGTGTGAAGTCACTGCCCGAACCCTTTGCTTCTGTGGTGATGCCTGCCTCGTCCCAACGGCCTGATGGCTCGGTTGTTGCGAGAGTTGCAATTGTCTGACCTGATGCGATGCCAGGAAGGTATGCCTTCTTGGCTGCGTCGTCGCCCGAGAGGAGCAACGTGTTTGCGGCGAGAACTGCGCTGGCGAAGAATGGAGCACACAAGAGTGCGCGACCCATTTCTTCAAGCACGATGCCGAGTTCGATGAAGGTGTATCCCTGACCGCCGAATTCTTCGGGGATCGCAATACCTGGCAACGCCATTTCTTCAGCCATCTGTGCCCAGACTGCTGGATCAACACCGTTTGCTGTCTCCATCTGCTCGCGGACGGCTTCCTCTGAGCTCTTTGACTCAAGGAACGACCGCACCATCTTGCGGAGTTCTTCCTGCTCTTCACTAAATGCAAAATTCATGCGGTCATTCTGTGACACCACACGGGGCCGGCGCCAATCCAATTGTGTACACAGGTGTACGCATAATCCGATACCCTGAACTTATGGCCACTATTGGTATCCGCGAATTCCGTTCTGCCCTTGCCACATATATGAAACGCGCTCAAATGGGAGAACGTGTGGTGGTCACCGTCGATGGCGCTCCAGTGGCGCAACTCTCACCTCTTGGTGCAGATTTCGGGGGTGTCTCCATGGCTGACCTTGTGGCACGCGGAACAGTAATTGCCCCTCGCCGGCGCGCAGATTGGGTACCCGCCGAACCACTTGTGCTGTATTCCGGTGCTCGCATTGATCGTGCGTTGTCGCAGGTACGCGCATGACCGTGGTTCTCGACGCCAGTGCATTGCTCGCGCTCCACATTGATGGCGCGCAACGTGACGTGGTGAACGAGGTCCTTGAATCTGACACCGAGTGGGCCGCATGTGCACTTGCCCTCAGTGAAGCAATCGCCGCCGCATCTCGCCTCACCGACGAAGCAGTTCTGGTTCGGCATTTGGAGGACTTGTTGCGTCATACGTGGGACTTCTTGCATGTGGTGCCCGTTGACCAAACGTTGCTAGACGAAGCAACAGTGTTGTGTCACTCGCAACCCATTGGCGTATCGGCAGCATTGCACTTGTGCGCGGCGGCTCGTTTGCCAGCGCCCATTCGCTATGTCACCTTCGATGCATCGCAAATCCCCGTGGCACTATCGCTGGGGTTCGATGTCGTGTCAGGATAAGTGCCATGGCATCAGCCCTGGGCACATTGCATTACTTCGACAACAACCTGGAAGTGCACCACGTGGTGGTGGGCGCGTATGCCAACAATGTTTTCGTGTTGCGTTGCAAACACACGGGTGATGCAGTGCTCATCGATGCAGCCGACGAGCATGACCTACTTCTCGAATTGTGCAAGGCAACGGGCGTACGTCGCGTATTAGAAACCCACGGACACCACGATCACATTCAGGCCATTCCCGCCATGCGTGAAGCCGGATACGAGGTCGCGGTTGCAGATGCTGATGCAGGCATGTTGAAAGACGTGGGCTACGACGTGTTCATTGAAGACACCCAGATCATCGAGGTGGGCAAGATTCGCATCGAGACCATCCACAATCCCGGGCACACGCCAGGCTCCATGTCGTTCAAGGTGATTGATGCGCCGTTGTTGTTCAGTGGTGACACGTTGTTTCCGGGTGGCCCCGGCGCCACGCACTTTCCCGGTGGAGACTTCGAACAAATCATCCAATCAATTGACCAACGTTTGTTCACGTATCCTGCAGACACGGTGGTGTTGCCCGGTCACGGCACCAACACCACCATCGCGCAAGAACGTCCGCACCTACAAGAATGGATTGAACGTGGCTGGTGAATCAGGCATTCGACTCGGTGGCATGGCGCCCACCGACTTGCCCGAGGTTCATGAAACCGACCATATTCGACTCGATGGTCGTTTGTCGGCGGCAGATCGCGAACGTTTGCGTCGTATTCCGTCGTACAAGAATGCATGGTCCGTGCTGTGGCTCTACGGTCAAACACTGCTCATCCTTGTAGCTGCGGTGAAGATTTCCCATCCCATTTCGTGGCTTGTCGCATTTGTGCTCATGGGTCGCGCACACGCCCAATTCGCATCGCTCGCACACGAGGCCGCGCACCGCACATTGTTCCGACACAAAGCAACCAACGACATTGTGGGACGTTGGGTGTTGGGCTACCCCGGCATGACCAACACCGATGCATATCGTCGCGTGCACATGGCGCACCACAAGCGTGAATTCGGACCCAACGAACCCGACATTCCGCTGTATGCCAACTACCCCGTGAGTCGCGCGAGTCTTCGTCGCAAACTCGTTCGCGACATCACCGGGCAAACTGGCTACAAACTGCTGCGCGCCCAGTTGCGCAACTTCAGGTCGCCCGATGTTCGCGCGCGCAGAACGTTGCACCGCATGTTGTTCGTGCAAGCCATCCTGGCCACCATTTCTTTCGCCAGTGGTTACCCACTTCTCTACCCACTTCTGTGGGTGCTGCCCTATCTCACGGTGTGGCGCGTCATCAACCGTCTGCGTTCCATTGCCGAACACGGTGGACTTCGCGAGGACGACGACCGTCGCTACACCACGCACTCCGTGGCGCAACATCGCATCGCCATGTTCCTGATGGTGCCGTACAAAATCGGCTACCACATGGCTCACCACGTTGATGCGGGTGTTCCCTTCCGCCATTTGGCGGAGTACCACCGCCTCTTGCACGAGGCGAACTACCTCGATGCATCACTGGAATACCCCTCGTACCGTGCACTCTGGAAGGCCCTGGCACCTGCCTAAGTCCTGCCTCCAGGGGTTTCTCCTACGCCGATAGTAGTAATCCCAATTCGCCCTTAGACTGACGGGGTGAGCGAACTGTTCCGCATCCAAGATCTCCATGCCCGCCCCGTCACCGATGACGACGAGACTCCAGAAGACATTCTTCGCGGCTTGTCTCTCACCATTGGCGCTGGCGAAGTACACGCCATCATGGGCCCCAATGGCTGTGGCAAGTCCACCCTCGCCAGCACCTTGTTGGCCTCTCCTGAATACGAAGTCACCAGCGGCGACATCTTCTTGAAGGGCGAAAACATCACCGACTGGACCACAGACGTGCGCGCCAAGTCGGGCATGTTCCTCGCATTCCAGTACCCGCAGGAAATTGCCGGCGTGTCGGTGATCCAGTTCTTGCGTCAGGCACTGTCCGCACGCAAGGGTGTCGATCTTTCGGTTCTCGAACTTCGTCTTTCGGCCATGGATTGGATGAAGCGCCTGGGCATGGATTCGTCTTTCGTCGATCGTTATCTGAACGAAGGATTCTCAGGTGGCGAGAAGAAGCGAAATGAAATCATGCAGATGGCGTTGCTTGAACCGGAGTTCGCGGTCCTCGACGAAACAGACTCAGGCCTCGACATCGACGCCTTGCGCATCGTGGCCAAGGGCATCCGCGAAGTACGAGCCGATCGTCCGGAACTCGGCATTCTTCTCATCACGCACTACCAACGTCTGCTTGATGAACTGCAACCCGATCATGTGCACATCATGATTGATGGTCGCATCGTGAAGTCCGGTGGCATGGAAGTTGCAGCAGAACTGGAAAAGAACGGCTACGAGGCCTACAGGTCGTAACCGCCATGAGCATCGACGTTCAGCGCATACGTGCCGACTTCCCCGTGTTGGCAAAACTCATCAATGGCCAGCCATTGGTGTATCTCGATTCCGCCAACTCGTCGCAAAAGCCGAATGCCGTCATCGATGCAATGACAACGTTCTTGCAGCACGACTACAGCCCCACCAATCGCAGTGCGTACACAATGGCGGCACACGCCACCGATTTGTACGAGGGCGCTCGCGCAAATGTTGCTCGTTTCATCAATGCGCCACGAGCAGAAGAAGTGGTGTTCACCAAGAATGCCACCGAAGCACTCAACCTGGTGGCTCGCTCATGGGGTACCGCAAACCTGGGTGAAGGTGACGCCATCGTGCTCACGCACATGGAACACCACGCCAACATTGTTCCGTGGCAAATGCTGGCCGCCGAAAAAGGTTTCTCCATTCGTTGGGTGCCACTCACCAGCGATGGCCTGCTTGATCTCTCCAACATCAATCAATTGCTCGCCGGAGCACGTGCTTTCTCGTTCACCGCAATGTCGAACGTGCTGGGAACCATCAACCCAGTGAAGGAACTCTGCGCACTTGCCCATCAACACGGCGCCATCGCCATTGTCGATGGTTGCCAGTCAGTGCCACATATGCCCACTGATGTTCAAGATTGGGACGCAGATTTCGTTGCGTTCAGTAGCCACAAAATGGTCGGACCATCGGGCATCGGCGTGCTGTGGGGTCGTGAATCTTTGCTCGACGCGATGCCGCCTTTCCTCGGTGGTGGCAACATGATCTCCGATGTGAAGCTCGACGGCTTCACGTGTGCGGAATTGCCCGCCAAATTTGAAGCAGGCACACAACCCATCACAGAAGCGGTTGGGTTGAGCGCGGCTGTTGATTACCTCAGCGCATTGGGCATGCACAATGTCCGTGCTCACGAACGTGACATCGCCACGTACGCCATCAACGCGCTCACCGATGCTTTCGGTGATGACATCGTCATTCACGGCAGTCGCGACATCGAGAAGCGTGGCGCCACCATCAGCTTTGCCTACCGCGACGTTCATCCGCACGACGTGAGCCAGGTACTCGACCAACACAATGTGTGCGTGCGAGCTGGCCACCACTGCGCCAAGCCACTCATGCGTTTGTTGGGCGCCAATGCCACAGTTCGCGCCAGTTTCTATCTGTACAACACCAACGAAGAAGTCGATGCGCTCGTGAGCGCGCTTGCCGAAGCAGGCGACTTCTTCACCCTCTAGCCTGTAAGCAACCTTCCACTGAGAGACTCACAATGCCCGGATTAGAAGACCTCTATCGCGAGATCATTCTCGACCATTACAAGAACCCTCGTAATCGCGGCACGCTCGAACCCCCTGCGGTGCGCAGCGAAGGGCACAACCCACTGTGCGGCGACGAGATCGAAGTGTTCCTCATCGTGAACAACGACATAGTGGAGGACATCAAAATTGCGGGCCAAGGTTGCTCCATCAGCCAAAGCTCCGCATCAATGATGAGCGCAGCAGTGAAGGGCAAGCCCGTGGAACAAGCACGAGCACTCATTTCACGCTTCAAGCACATGATGTCCATCGATGAAGAGGGCGAACCAGATACGTCCACTCCACTCGGTGACCTTGAAGCATTGCAAGGTGTTGTGAAGTTCCCTGTGCGCATCAAATGCGCAGTCCTCAGTTGGAACACGCTTTCTGAAGCGCTTGACATTGCCGCCGAATAGGGCTTTGACCATAAACGCAATTCGCCCGCAATTAGGGTGGCAAACAATGAACCGTCCCCGTCGCATCGCCGCAGCACTTCTTGTTGCAACCGCATTCATGCCTGCGGCAATTTCTCGTGCCGACGATGGCGACACGTCCATTCCTGGCACCACGGCAGAAGACACCACCACAACGGTCGTTGTCACCACCACCTCGCTTCCCCCTGTCTCCCCGCCTCAACGCGGCAAAGCAAAAATTGGTTTTGCGCGGGTGATTCTCGACGAACAACGTGCGTACTTCTACAACTCGCGTCGCCGGCTCATTGCCACTTTGCCCGTTTCCACTGGTACAGATGATCAAACACCGGTGGGCACATTCAAGGTGTACTCAAAGTCGGCACAAACCTTCTTCACGCCAGACCCCACAGAGCGCATGCGATGGATGACTCGATTCACCAAAGGCCGCGAAGGCGGAGCCATTGGCTTTCATGGAATTCCCTACCGCGTCACCAAGGCCGGCGAGATTCCTATTTTCACTCCCCTTGGCCAGTACCCGGTCTCACACGGATGCATTCGAGTGCGCGTGTCCGACGCCAAGTGGATCTTCGACAACATGAGCCTCGGCACCACCGTTTCGGTGCTCCGCACTCGTCGCTAGACCACGCCTTGCGGCAGTAGTAAGTTCACCTTCAACACAACACGGGGGAACGAACCAACATGGTCGAGCGCGCAAAGTTCAAGTCATTCCAGGAATCCACCAAGGAAGAGTGGCAGAACATCATGGTGTGCCTGCAAGACACGCAGGCCATGGTCGCCAATCGCGTGATCGAGCAGTTGCAGTACCTCGAGGCTGACCATGGCGGATTCCCCGTCAACCGCTTGGAGCATTGCCTGCAGACAGCATCGCGCGCAGAACGTGATGGACGTGACGATGAATACGTGCTGTGCGCATTGCTGCATGACATTGGCGACAACCTTGCGCCCTTTAATCACCCCGACATTGCAGCGGGCATTTTGAAGCCGGTGGTATCGGAGAAGAACCATTTCATGGTGCAACACCATGGCATCTTCCAGGGCTACTACTTCTGGCACTACATCGGTCTCGATCGCAACGCTCGCGACAAGTACGCCGATTCTCCGCATTACGGATACACCGAGGAATTCTGTGCCCTGTACGACTCTCCCGCGTTCGACACGGAATACGAGAGTTTTGATCTGGCTCACTATGAGCCACTCATTCGCGAATTCTTCAAGCCCAAGGGTCGCTAACGCATCCACCCGAATGGGTCGTGTTCTCAACACGAAATCCCACAACCATTAGGTTCTTTCTTGTCGCCTCACATGTTGGAGAGAACCATGAAAGTCACCCTGCTCGGAACCGGAAGTCCACTTCCCAGTGCCACATGCGCCGGACCATCCTCGCTGGTGCAAGCAGGCGGATTGAATCTGCTGGTGGACACAGGCCGTGGTGTCATCATGCGTCTTATCGGCGCCATGGTTCCGCCTCCATTGGTGAGCGCGGTACTGCTCACGCACCTGCACAGTGATCACATCACCGATCTGAACGATGTCATCACCACACGCTGGATCTCGTCACCGGCAGCGACGCCCCTTCCCATTTACGGACCCGTGGGCACCAAGAAGATGGTGGATGGATTGGTGAGCATGCTCTCTCAGGACGAGGGCTACCGATTGGAACATCACGACGATCTCCGTGCTGCCGGCGGCATGAAGGTGGAGGTGCATGAATTGAACGCGGGAGAGTCGTTCACCATTGGCGATGTGAAGATTTCCGTGCACGAAACGGACCACCGTCCCGTTGCTCCCACCATTGGTTTTCGCTTTGAACACGACGGAAAGGTGGCAGCACTCGCAGGCGACACCATCCCGTGTCAGGGCCTCTACGACATGTGTCAGAGCGCAGACATTTACGTGCAGACAGTTCTTCGTGAGGATTTGGTGCGCGCTTTCGCACCGTTGGTACCAACAGGTGATCGCTTCCTCGACATTCTCGACTACCACTCAACGGTGCAACAGGCCGGCCAAACCGCCGCCAAGTGCAACGTGAAGACACTTCTACTCACACATTTCGTGCCAGCAATTCAGCCAGGACAGGAAGACGAATGGCGTGCGATGGCTGCCGAACATTTCTCTGGCGAGATCGTGATTGGTCCCGACCTCACGTTTGTGGAAAAGTAACCCGCTGATTGCTGGTGGCAAGCCACACACCAACCGCCGCCACTGCCAACCCAACGAAGGCCAACACACCCACGTGTTCGTTGAACAACACCGCACCCTGCACGGTGGACAGTGCGGGCGTGAGGAAGAACAAGCTGCTCACCTGTGCCGCTGCTTGACGATGCAACAACCACAACATGATGAGAATTGCGGCGAGCGACAGCACCAGCACCGACCATGCCAACGACAACAACGTGCGCTGTGTGAGTTCGAAACGCCAATGTTCTGACTGAATCGCGCCGTAGCCAAGAATCAAGGCCGTAGCCATGTACTGCCATGCCGTACCCGCAAGCAACGGAGTGCCCTGGGCATATCTACGTTGAAGCAATGTGCCGGTGGACATTCCCACCACAGCTACTGCCATCGCGCCGAGCGCAAATGAGGTGACACCGTCGCCCGCGCCACCATGTTCCACCACCACGGCCACCACTCCGGCACAGCCAAAAAATACGCCCAGCACACGTCTCCTGCTCAAACGTTCACCCAAGAACATTGCACCCAATACCGCTGTCAGCACTGGGTGAAGTGCAGCAATGAGAGCTGAGATTCCAGATGGCAATCCGTGATTGATGGCCACCCACACTCCGCCCAGATACATGGCGTGAATACCCGTACCCACGGCAGCCTGAATGGGTATTCGCCCACGTTCCATGCGCACTTCTCTGGTGAGACGCGCAATCACAAAGAGAATGGCGGCCGACACCAGGCACCGCACCACCAAGAATGTGAGGGGGCCCGCATCCTTCGTGCCGTAACGAGCAACGATGAACCCCGTACTCCAGAGAAGGACAAAGAGTGCGGGCGCAAACCGTTGCAAGGGCGAAGAAGTCACTGAGTGATAGTAGGCGTGCCCGTAGTGAGTACTCTCGCCAATATGACAAATCAGGAACTTCTCAATGCCGCTTGCCCACTCATCGGAGACCTGGGTGCCGCTTTCTATTTCATTCCCGAAACCCTCGCCGCAGGCAAGGAATTGGGTCTCGGCGGCATGGAGTTCTATGTACAAGGTCGAGCCGGCCAAATGGGCACCACCGACCCGCTTGCAGTGGCTGCTGCGTTCGGATACTTCAAGCCGGCTCTTCTCAAGAGCGTGCTCGATGCAGCCAATGCAAAAGTGGATCCCCGTACGTCGGGCGCTGCCCACATGAAGGCATGCGCAGAACTCAGTCGCGCAAAGCTCTCCAACATTCCCAATCTCGAGGGCCTCGTTTCCATTCTTGAAAAGGTCAACAACGCAGCAGACCCCGACGGCCTCGCTTTGTACGCAGCAATTCGCACCGAGACGTTGGCAGAAGATGCTGCCGGACGACTCTTGCAACTCATTGCAATCCTTCGCGAATTCCGTGGAAGCGCGCACCTCGTTGCCTTGCGCGTTGCCGGCCTCGATTCAAAAACTGCACACGCCGCAAAGCGTCCCGACATGTGGAAGCAGTTCGGCTACACCGAAGAGGAAATGCCAGAAATCACCGATGCAGTGAAGAAGGCAATGGCTGAAGCCGAGAGCTACACCGACAAATTGGTGGAGCCTGCATACGCCGTGTTGTCAGAAGCAGAACGTGTTGCACTTGTTGATGGACTGAAGGCCGTGAAAGCAGCCCTCGCCGCCTAATCTGCGAGTTCAGATTCCAGGTGCTCGGCAACTTTGCTGAGACCAGTGGCCATTGCCTTCACTTCTGTCGCGCTGAGGTGATCGAACATGATGCGACGAACTGTCTCTAGGTGTTGCGGCGCCACCACTTTCAAGAGGTCCATCCCCTTGGTAGTCATTTGGGCATACGCCACACGACCGTCTTCAGTGGACTGCACCCGCGCCACCAACTTCTTCTTCAACACGCCGTCCATACGACGCGTGAGTCCACTGCGGGTGAGACGAAGTTGATCGGCCAAATCGCACAGTCGAATGCGCTGTTCGGGTGATTCTGACACCATGGCCAACAATTGAAAATCACCGCTATCCAAATCATGTTGGGCCAAATCGCGGTCCACAATGCGCCACAAATCATTGGAAACGGCAATGAATCCACGCCATGCGGTCATTTCTTGGGGGGTCAGCCACTTCGTTGCCATC
>JALQYL010000026.1:17556-20755 GCA_023254135.1 Ilumatobacteraceae bacterium
TTGCCCAATTGAATCAATTCCCAGGGACGTACGGGAGTCATGACGGGCACCGATTGGTTCCAATGTTGCAGGTGTTCGGATACCGCGATGGAGTTCGACTCATGGTCCGATCGCGACATAGCGAAGTATTGCCCACCAATCTTTCGCGGAAAAATGGCCATGCCCTTGCCGTGTGCCGCCGACCCAGAGATGGGGTGGGTCTCAAATGCGGCGAAGTCATCGGTGCACAAAAGTTGTTGCGAAATGTTCACTCCGTCAAACGCCGTGTACGTGGCCAAATATTTGATGGCTCCATCATCGTGTTCGAATCGTACGAATCGAGCATCTTCCATGCCTCGCCATTCAGCAGCCGCCACTGGCCACAACACACGTTCCGACAATTCCCGGGTCACCGGAAAGGTGATGCAGTAATTGCGTTCGGTGATCATTCGAAAGTGGTGCACGGTGGCGTCAGCATTGCGAAACGTGTCGTGGTCGTCCATGATGCGAAAGAGAACATCGTTCAGTTCCTTCACCGTGAACGTGGGGCCCAACTGATCCAATACGTACCGCGCATTCTCCCCTACTTCGTCCAGCTCATACAGCAACCCCCGAAAATTTGCCTGCTCCAAGAGTGGTTCCCAATGCGTACCAATCACCGGATGTTCACCGGGTGGGTCAATGGTGACATCGCCCATGTCAGACACGATTCCACTGCGAAATCCAATGGATGACCTGTGCCCTTCTCCAATGCCACGCACACTGAGTGCAAATCGCACCGACCCCTTCTCCACACCCTCTTGGTCAGGATGCACCACCATTGAAGGGTTGGTGAGCGATGCGCCTTCAATGGAAAATTCATGTGTGAAATACGCACCAATGAGATTCCATCGTTCTTCTGAAAGCAATGCACCCACTGCCACGCGATTGGCCACTCGATGAGCATGCAACTCCAGATCACGCTTGATCTCGTCATGACGGTCCACGAACCGTGCATACACATCTTCCAACGCTTGTCGTACTTCTTCTTCCGACAAACTCAATACACGGTCAATCACCATGCTGGTACGTGATTGCTTGACGCCGAAGTCTTCCTGACCCGCCACGAACAGTCGAGAAATAACGCGACTTCCATCGGGCGTCAACGTGGTTCCCAACCGTCGCACCAGTGGCGGGTTAAGCGACGGCTGACTCAAATCAGCCATGACGACGAGCAATGTTGCATGGTGGAAATCATCGCCAATGTCGATTCAGCTCCTTGATTTCTATTCACACCGTCCGCGTGCAACCCGTCGTATCCACCGCCGCTCTCCAAATCAATCATTGATTCGCCCGCATCGTTGTTGCCCATGAACCACGCAGCGGCCATGTCCAGCACCTCCAACCAACGACTGTCGTTCGTGACCGCGTGTGCCCTGCGCACGGCATCTGCAATTGCAGCCACCTCAATGGGTTGCTGATCAAAGAGTGGTCCCTTGTCGTCCGGACCTTTTCCTCCCGCCGGAGTAACCGATAATCGATCTCCAATCGTTTCGCGTTCCACCAGCCATTCCAAGAGCGTGATGCCACGTTGCAACATGGCAACATCATTCATGGTTGAACCCACCGCAATCATTGCCTCAGGCAATACAGCATTTGCGTATGTGAGCCGTTCTTCTGGCCACAACCACCACGCATTCGTCGATGACAGCGAGGCAAATTGCAGATACGCATCTCTCATGATTCGTAGCGCACCCTGATGAAGCGGTTCTATCTCCAACATTTCGGCGGCGCCCAATACGGAGAAACACATGGCCCTCAAATACGGTGAACGCACGTTTTGACCAATCGAAAATGCCTCGTAGCAACGATTTCGAAGTTCTGTGTCCTGGGAACGAGCAACTGCGGATCCAAATGCCCACATCGCTCTTCCCCAACAATCATCCGTACCAGGGTCATCCATCCACAACCGTTCAAAACTCATGCGATTTCTTATTCGACCATCTTCTGCTTGAGCATCGAACAAGAAACGTGCTGCGACGCGGGCCAGTATCCACGACTCCTGAGGAATCTCCGTGTGGCGCACCGCAACAATCAAGAGTCGGGCATTGTCATCGGTGCAGTATCCACACTCAAATCGCGGGCGAGCCCCTTTCGCATGCTCAAAAATGCCCCGGTCGTCCGTCAGACGTGAGAGATGACGTAACTCGGCTGAATGCACGGGTTCTTGAAGAGCCATCACTTCACAACCGACACTTGACCGGCAATTTGTCCACACAAATCCGCGTATCGCGCCGCCACCGTTGTCCACTTATGGTCACGGGCAATGGGCACTGTTGCCAGCGACATTGACTCCACAAGTCGCGGGTTCTGTACCACCGCACGAATCGCACTTGCCACCGACACAGGGTCCTGATGCGGCACCACGATGCCGATATCAGATGTCACCAACTCAACGGCATGTGGAAACTCCGTGGCAATCACTGGGCGTCCCGCCGACACAGCATCCACCAACACACCAGACGTGATCTGATCACGAGAGTCATAGGGCAACACCACGCAGGTTGCATCCCTGATGAGACCCATGAGCGAAGGAAGGCTTCGATACTGATCATCGAACTCCACCATGTCGGCGATGCCCAAGCGCTCAGCGCGTGTCTTCAACATCTTTCGGTACTTCTCGCCTTCATTGGCAAGCACCTTCGGATGCGTTTGACCCGCAACCACGTATTTCACTTGTCCGCGAAGGTCAGGCACCATGGCCAGTGCATCAATCACCCATTCCACACCTTTGCCCGGTCCCAGCAACCCCCATGTGAGCAGTGTGGACGTGCCACCTGTTGGCACACCAAAGCCAGATGGAACGGTGGCACCATGCGGAATTGTGACCACAGAAGATTCTCGAACGTCATACAAACTCAGCAAACGTTGGCGAGCAGAGTCGGTCATGGTCACCAAAACGTCGGCACGCTTTGCAATGGCTTCCAACACTGCACGCTGACCGGGTGACGGCTGCAATGGAACCGTGTGCAGCGTGACAATGACGGGCACGTAGATGTCGTGCAACAGGTCAAGAATCTCCGATCCGTCGTCACCTCCGAAAATGCCAAACTCGTGCTGCAACAACAAGAAATCGTGTGCATTGATTTCACGCGCGGCAGCCACTCGTGATTGTGGACTGCCAGCCACCATGCGACCATGCACTCGAGGATCCAATGAACATGTGAAGCCGTCCGAAGCC
>JALQYL010000270.1 GCA_023254135.1 Ilumatobacteraceae bacterium
AGTCCGACCTGCTTGCCGTCCATCAGCGCCGGGCCGACCTTCTCGGCCAGCTTCATGAAGTGGTGGAACAGGGCGCGCTTGAGGCTGCCTGCGTCTTCCATGCGGATCATCACGCTGGTCAGCAGGCCCTCGAACACGCGCGGCGGCGCGAAGTAGTAGGTCGGGCCCACTTCTTTCATGTCGATGGTCACCGTGCTCGAGGACTCGGGGCAGTTGACCACGTAGCCGGCCGCCAGCCACTGTGCGTAGCTGAAGATGTTCTGGCCGATCCACGCCGGGGGCAGGTAGGCCAGCACCTCGTCGGTTTCGGTCAGCTTGTCGAAGCGCGCGCCCACCTGGGCGCGGTTGAGCAGCGAATCGTGCGTGTGCACCACGCCCTTGGGGTTGCCGGTGGTGCCCGAGGTGAAGAACATCGCGGCCACGTCTTCGGGGCGCGCCTTGTCCACTTCCTGCTGGAAGAACGTGGGATGTTGTGTGGCAAACACCTCGCCAGCGGCAATCAG
>JALQYL010000027.1 GCA_023254135.1 Ilumatobacteraceae bacterium
GTGGATCTCGCTGAGATGTATCAGGCGATGCCTGAAGACCCCGATGCCTACGAAATTGTGAACGACCAGATCAATTTGCTGCCCATGGTGCGCGAAAATGTGCTGGTGGCCATTCCGCTGGGGCCCTTGTGTAAAGAGGATTGCCCCGGGTTCTGCCCACAGTGCGGCGCAGACCTTTCTGAAGGCTCCTGTGGCTGCGATACCTCTATCAAGGACCCTCGCTGGTCGGCTCTTGAGGGGCTGAAGGGCAACCTTCCCGACTAGTGGTGACCGGTGTGGCCCAGGTCCCATAAGGGGAAATGGGGAGCACGGTGAGTTTTTCCCGTATTCGGGCTATCCTCACCTAGCCCCCAAACGGGTGCATTTGCCGCTAACACAGGGAGACCACGGTGGCCGTTCCCAAAAAGAAAAAGTCGAAGATGAAGACCCGCATGCGTCGCGCCTCTAACTGGCGTCTCGATGCTCCTTCACGCAGCACCTGCCCACGTTGCAGTGCCGCAAAGATTCCGCACACAGTGTGTGGCACCTGCGGTTGGTACAAGGGCCGCGTTGCGGTCACCATCGACTGATTTAGGTTTCAACTTTCATGTTGCCAATCGCTGTTGACGCGATGGGCGGCGACCGCGCACCCAGTGAGATTGTCGCTGGTGCACAGCAAGCCGCCGCAGCTGGCATTCCCGTCCTTCTTGTTGGCCCCGAGGGTCTTGAAGGAGCAGGCGACCTTCCACTCATGGTGGCCTCTGAAGTCATCGAAATGGATGACGATCCCGCCAAGTCAGTTCGCTCCAAGCGTGATTCCACTTTGGTGCGCGCCGCTGAAGCAGTGCGTGATGGCAAAGCCTCCGCAATGATCTCTGCCGGCAACACCGGTGCCACCATGGCGAGCGCGTTGCTTCGCATGGGTCGTATCAGTGGTGTGGCACGTCCGGCCATTGCAACTCCAGTTCCCGTACCGGGCAAACATCCCACCGTGTTGCTCGATGCTGGTGCGAACGCTGAAGTGCAGGCCGAGTGGATGGTGCAGTTCGCCATCATGGGTTCGGTGTACGCCACACAGCGATACGGCGTGGAGAACCCCCGCGTTGGTTTGCTCAGCATTGGTGAAGAACCAGGCAAAGGTGACCAGTTGCGCAAAGACGCATGGGAATTGCTGAACAACGCCAAGGGCATCAATTTCATCGGCAACGTGGAAGGCCGCGATCTCATGACCGGCGATGTCGATGTGGTGGTTACCGATGGTTTCACCGGCAACGTCACGCTAAAAACGCTCGAGGGCACCTTGAAGACCGTGATCGCCTCGTTGTTCGAAGCATTCGCTCAGCCTGAATACAAAGAAGCAGCCAAAGCCCTGTTGCCTGCACTCATGCCCATGTACGCAACGTACGACCCCGATGAAGTGGGTGGAGCAATTCTTTTGGGTGTTGATGGTGTGTGCATCATTTCGCACGGATCCAGCAGTGCAAAGGCCATGTTGAACGGCATCAAAGTTGCTGCAGACATGGTGCAGTGCGACATGGTCGGGGCTTTGCGCCAGGCCATCTCCACTAGCCTTGCGCAGTAATCGTTTACGAGGAGCAACTCCATGGCCGCAGACCGCAACGCAATTCTGAGCACGGTTCGTACGAACCTTGCCGACATTCTTGAGATAGATGCAGCCACCATCTCCGAGTCTCAATCCTTCGCCGACGATCTGGGTGCCGACTCCATTGCACTCATCGAATTGGTGGACACGCTCGAGCAAGAGTTCGCTTCCACCATTCCCAATTTTCAGTTCGATGACGACGACTTGGTGAATTTGCGCACCGTTGCAGATGCCGTTGATTACATCGTTCGCGCACACGGCTGAGTAATTCCCATGTCCGACATTTCGCATGACCGCTTGATGCAGTGTGCCGAAATTGTGGGACACACATTCAACGACCTCTCGTTGTTGCGTTCCGCACTGGTGCACCGCTCATGGCACGCCGAACACGGCGGCGACGTCACCAACGAACGTTTGGAATTTCTGGGCGATGCCGTGTTGGGATGGGTGGTCGCAGACCTGGCTTTTCACCGATTGGCGCAGGACCCTGAAGGAAAACTCACCGACCTTCGCCGCAGTGTGGTGAACATGAATGCGTTGTCCGACCTTGCACGCGCAAAAGGCATCGGCGAGTTCTTGTTGTTGGGTCGCGGCGAAGATGCCGCTGGTGGTCGCGACAAGTCTTCGATTTTGGCCGATGCCTTCGAAGCAATCATCGGTGCGGTGTATTTGGATGCGGGGTCCGACGCCGCCTTTGCTTACGTGCAGGCACACCTTGCCGCCTCCATCGAGGAAGCCATTCCGAATCTTGACAAGTTCGATACGAAGACACGTCTGCAGGAATATTGCGCACGCTCTGGCAAACAAGCACCGGTGTACGCCGTGGAAGGCGAAGGCCCCGATCACGAACGCATATTCACTGCGCGTGTGTTGATCAACCAGCGCGAGTGGGGCACGGGTGTTGGTCGCACCAAGAAGGCCGCAGAGCAACTTGCTGCGTCAGCCGCGTACGACGCACTCGTCGAACACGACAATGCCTGAATTACCCGAAGTTGAGACCGTTCGACGCGGGATAGAACAACGTGTGGTGGGGCGACTCATCACCAGTGTTGAAGTAGGTCGCGAGCGGTCTGTCCGTCGTGTGGGGCGCGAAGCAGTGATTCACGGTTTGACCGGAACCACCATGGTGAATGCGCGTCGTCGCGGAAAATATTTGCTGTGCGATCTTGATTCGGGTGACGAGGTGATGATTCATTTGCGCATGAGCGGGCGAGTGCTGGTGGAACCACTTGGTACCGAACGACCACCACACACCCATGTGGTGCTCACACTTGCCGAACGTAACGGTGTGAGAGATGAAATGTGGTTCGTCGACCAGCGTACGTTCGGAGAAGTGGTGGTGTTCGACCCGCGACACACCGCACAGGTGTTGCCTGAGCTTGCGAGACTCGGTCCGGATCCCATCGTTGATGAGTTCAATGCAGATGTTCTTGCGCAACATCTGCACGGACGACGCGGAGCGCTGAAACCGTTGCTCCTGAATCAACACGTGGTGGCAGGTATCGGCAATATTTACGCCGATGAGGTGTTGCACCGAGCCGGTCTGCGCTGGGATCGCACGGCCGACTCACTGTCTCGCAAGAAAATGGCGACGCTCGCAGACTGCATTGTGGAGATCCTCACCGACGCCATCGAGGCCGGCGGCTCCACTTTGGTGGATACGCAGTATGTGGATATTGAGGGAAATGTGGGCAGCTTTCAGGAGAATCACCGTGTGTACGGCAGGGTTGGGCAGGGTTGCCTCACCTGTGGAAAAACTTCCATTCGCAAGGTGGTGGTGGCCGGTCGCTCCACGTGTTTCTGCCCGCGTTGCCAGAAATAGTCGGCATGGGGCGGGCAGACCGCTTGTCCATTACTGTTGAAATCGCCGTGTTTCTGAAATCTCTTACTCTCAAAGGCTTTAAGTCCTTCGCTGACTCCACCGTCATGGAAATGGAGCCTGGCGTCACCGTTGTCGTTGGTCCGAACGGATCAGGCAAGTCCAATGTCGTCGACGCCATCGCATGGGTGTTGGGTGCACAAGCACCTAGTTCTGTGCGAAGCCAGAAAATGGAAGACGTCATCTTCAACGGAACATCAAAGCGTTCCGCACTTGGTCGCGCCGAGGTCATGCTCACGCTCGACAACACGTCCGGTTTGTTGCCGCTCGACTTCACCGAAATCACCGTGTCGCGAACTCTGTTCCGCAACGGAGATTCCGAATACGCCATCAACGGTGTCGAGTGTCGTTTGCTCGACGTGCAGGAATTGTTGAGTGACGCCGGTGTTGGTCGTCAACAGCACGTCATCATCAGCCAGGGTCAAATCGATGCCGTGCTCACCGCACGCGCCGAGGATCGTCGCGCCATCATTGAAGAAGCCGCCGGAGTTCTCAAGTTCCGCCGCCGCAAAGAAAAAGCAGAGCGTCGCCTAGAGGCGACCGAAGCCAACTTGTTGCGCGTACAAGACCTCATTCGCGAGGTGCGTCGCCAACTTCGTCCACTTGAACGTCAGGCAGATGCAGCACGCCGTTACGAAGAAATCGTGAGCGAACTGCGCGCCCTTCGCCTGTTCCTGTCCGGACGCGAAGTGGCCGCTCTTCGCGAGCGTCTTGAGGCTCTGGCAAAGGAAAAAGAAGCAGGAGACAGCGGCGAGCGCGAGATTCGCGAGCGCATGGCTCAATTCGACGCTGAAGTCGCAGCCGCCGAGGCAGAGCTTGCTCAGCGTGGCGAGTCGGGTCTGAACGACGAACTCATGCGTGTCGACCAGTTGCACGAACGTGCTCGTGGCCTAGCCGCGGTCATCGCAGAGCGTCGTCGCTCCATGGAACGTGACCAGGGCCAACTCATTGCAGAAGATGTCGTTGCTGCGCTCGAGTCCGATGCTGCACAAATGCGAGAAGAACTCGCTGAAGTGGAACGCGGTCTCAACATCGCCATCGGCGAAAGCGATGCACTCGCTGTTGAAGAAGAACACTTCGAGCGTGAGCGCAACGAGCAGGGTTTGTTCCACACGGTGCAGGGCAACGAAGCATCGAACGCAGCTGCCGAAGTGCGCGGTGAATTGCGTACTCTGCGCAACACCGTTGAACAAGGTGCGGGCGAGATTCAAAAGCTCAACGCGCGTATTGAACAGATCGAAATTCGTGATTCCGGTTTCGTGAAGAACATTGAGCGTTTGCAGGCTGAGTTGGCCCAGGCTGAGACCGAAGTGGGCAACTTACGTGCGCAATTGGCCGAGAGTGAATCGCAACGTGATGCCGCCGAAGCCGCAGGTGACCAGGCGCAGCAAGAGCAGGCAACGGCAGAGCGCCGTGCGGCTCGTGCATCTGCTCGCTTGGAAGCACTGGAAGCCGCAGTTGCATCCACACGTGCACGCATTGGTGCCGAACATCTGGCACAAGTCAATGGTGTGGTGGGCGCGTTGGTTGACCTCATCGAAATCGATGCCGGATGGGACGCTGCTGTCAAGGCAGCGCTCGGCGAATCGTTGTCATCCATCGTTATTGAAGACCTGGCAGCTGCACGTACCGCCATCGACGCTTTGCGCAGTGTGGACCACAACGGCGCAGTCATCGCACTGGGCGTTCAGCGAAATGCAGGTGCACAACTTCCAGCAGGTGCCGAGCCCGTGCGCGCACATGTGCGCCCCATTGTTGGTGCTCCATCAACGCTGGGCACATTGCTCGATTCCTTGTTGTCGCACATTGGATGCGCTGATTCGGTGGGCCAGGCCATCACCGCAGTGGAAGTCAACGCCGCAGCCACCATGGTCACCCGACGCGGTGATCGTTTGGCACCCAGTGGCTGGCGCTTGGGCGCTGCCGACGATGTGGGATCCATTGAAGTCATCGAGGAGACCCGCAAGGAAGTGGAAGCAGCAACTGCTGAATTGCAGCGGCTCGCCGCATTGGTGGGCGAGTCCCGCGCCACACTCATGTCCTCCCGTGCACGTATCAACGATGTGCAGTCACGTCTCACCAAGCAATTACAGGTGGTGGAAACTGCTAGCGACCGTCTCACCAGCACGGTGAACGATCGTCGTTCCAACGGTTCCGAGCGCGAAATGACTCTCGGATCCGTGGATGACATTCGCGTGCGCACCGAGGAGTACCAAAAGCGCGTCGCCGAATTGGAAGCAATTCTTCCCGGTCTCGAAGAATCAGAAGCGGCAGAAATTGCGGCGGCCCAGGCACAAAATGATGCACGTGCCGCCATCGATTCAAAGTCTGCACACTTGGTGTTGCGTCGTAAGGACCTTGAAGTGCGCATGGCCGGTTTGCGTGAACGCGACCAGTTCTTGAAGCAGCGACTCGACGAAACCGAGCGTCGCCTCGAGGCAGACACCGCAGCACGCATTGAAGCTGGCGAACGTCGCAAGCGCATCGAAGCCTCAATTGTCGCCATCAATCACCTCGGTGAGTTGGTTGATCATCATCGCGTGGGTCTTGAATCTCGTCTCGTTGAGTTGCACGAAGCTCGTCGTCGCCAAAGCGACGAAGTGCGCAACGTTGCTGCTCGTCTCGATGCAGCACGTCGCGGACGTCATGAAGCCGAGCAACAGCTCGAGGCCTTGCGTGAGCGTGCACGCCGAGTCGATGTGGAAGAGGCTGAAGCACGCATGCGTCTTGAGGCCGCGGTTGAGATGATTCGTCGCGATCTGGAAGTGGAACCAGAGGTTGCAGAAGCTGCGCCAATGCCCGCGGTTCCAGAAGGCACCGATCACGCCGACCGCGCACGCGCACTGGAACGCGACATTCGCCTCATGGGTCCCATCAACCCGTTGGCATTGCAAGAGTTCACCGAGTTGCAAGAGCGTCACAACTTCCTGGAAGAACAGCTCACCGATGTTCGTAACTCGCGTCGTGAGCTTGCGCAGGTCATCGAAGCAATTGACGAAGAGATCCAGAAGGTGTTCACCGAAGCGTTTGCCGACGTGAGCAAGAACTTCAACGAACTCTTCCAGTTGTTGTTCCCTGGCGGTAAGGGCAAGCTGGCCCTCACCGCACCGAACGACATGTTGAACACCGGTATTGAGATCGAGGCAACGCCGCCAGGCAAGACCTTCAAGAAGTTGTCGTTGCTCTCTGGTGGTGAGCGTTCACTCACCGCGCTCGCATATCTGTTCGCGGTGTTCCGCAGTCGACCCTCGCCGTTCTATGTGATGGACGAAGTCGAAGCAGCTCTTGACGATGTGAACTTGCACCGCTTCCTCGGACTAGTTGCCGAGTTCCGTCGCGATGCACAGCTCATCATCGTGAGCCACCAGAAGCGCACCATGGAAGCAGCCGACTGCTTGCTGGGCGTCTCCATGCAGCCGGGCGGATCTTCAAAGGTCATCTCCGAGCGCGCCAGCAACACCTCCCAGGGCTAATCATGCTTGCGTCATCCACGCCAAACATCCTCATCATCGTCGCCGCCCTTATCGTCGTCGCTTCTGCATTCGGCGTCTCGATTCGTCGCCGCAAACCTTCAGCAGAGTCCAAGCCCGAAGCGACTTCGATGCCGGCTCCCACTCCGTCAACTCTCGCAAGCTCCAACGTTTCCGAAGCGGGACCGGCATCCGCCGCTTTTGAGGAGACAACGGGCGACGGTTCGGTTGACGAAACGTTGAAGCCGCAGGCTGAAGTTTCGGCGACTGAAGCCGGCGCCGAAGTTGTCGACGTAGGCGCAGATGAAGTTCCAGACGTTCGAGAGCGCACGGCGAAGACTCGTGGCGTGTTCGCGAGTGCGTTTGCAAAAATGCGTGGACGCTCGGGCATCACGCAGGACACCTGGGACGACCTGGAAGAGACTCTTCTCAAAGCCGACATTGGTATTGGTCTTACCACTCGTTTGTTGGAGCCATTGCGCGCTTCGGTGAAGAGTGGAGACATTCGAACGGCCGATGAACTGATTGATTCCTTGCGTTCAGGAATGACAGCACAGTTGGCAACAACCGACCGTTCATTGCACCTCGATGCCGCCGAGAAGCCGAACGTGTGGTTGTTCGTGGGTGTGAATGGTGTGGGCAAGACCACCACCATTGGCAAGATTGCAACTGCAGAGGTAGCCAAGGGCGCCACCGTTCTCATGGCGGCAGGCGACACATTCCGTGCTGCGGCCGCCGAACAATTGCAGGTGTGGTCAGAACGTGCGGGCGCATCATTCGTTCGTGGAGCCGAGGGAGGAGACCCTGCATCGGTCATCTTCGACGGCATCCAAAGTGCCGCGTCAAAGAACATCACCTTGGTACTCGGTGACACCGCTGGTCGACTACAGAACAAGTCAAACCTCATGGAAGAACTGAAGAAGGTGCGTCGCGTTGCCGACAAGGCTCCGGGCACCGTGAATGAAGTGCTGCTCGTCATCGACGCCACCACCGGTCAAAACGGATTGTCGCAAGCTCGTGAATTTGCGTCTGCAACCGATGTGACCGGAGTGGTGCTCACGAAACTTGACGGTTCAGCCAAGGGTGGCATTGTGTTCGCCATTGAGACTGATTTGGGCATACCCGTGAAGTTGGTGGGCCTCGGCGAAGGTGCGCACGACCTCGTGGCGTTCAATCCCAGCGACTACGTGAGCGCACTCTTCGAATAGTTCGGTATGTGAGTGCCTCGTTTCGGAGCGCTCCACGGTGAAGAATGGGTGCTCGGAGGTATTCGATGTACAAGCTGATGAGGCGCGTCGCACCAGTGGCTGCCGTTGTGGGTGTCGCTGTTCTTGCATCATGCAGTTCTGTGGGGCCACTCACGCTGAACCTTGCACCATCACAGTCGTTCTCTGGTGCCAATCGCACCATGGAATCCGCTGATGCCTTGGCGAAGGCACCCGATACTTCGAATATCGAATACAAAGTTTTTGGTGATCTCACCACGCCACGTGTTTCCGGTTTTGCTTTCTCCATCGGATCAAAGCCCGATTCAAAAGAGTGGTTGCGCAACATCGCTGCGGTGCTCAACGTTCCGGGCGATGTTGTGAAGCAATCGAAGAACACGTTCACTGTTGGTCTCAACAAAGACACCGGCGCCGGAGTGTGGCTGTGGGCTGATGACGCCGGAAGTTGGTGGTCGTATTTCCCCGGCACCACCGCAAGCGCATCAGCACCATCGTCATCCGCGTGTGTCTCGGGTGAAGAATGCGAAATTCCCACACCGGTCAAGCCGAAGAATCTCTTGCCCGCCGACGAAGCAATCGCTCGTGCCACTCGATTCTTGATTCAAGTGGGTTTCCGACTCAACGGTTTTCGACTTGAAGCAAAGAAGCTCGACTATTCCACCGAGGTCACGGGCAACATGGTGGTGAGTGGCATTCCTACAAATCTCAACTTCTCGTTCTCGTATGGGGAAGATGGTGTGCTCATGGGTGCATCAGGACCACTTGTCACCATCCGGGTGGCGAATGGTTACTACATCGTCACTCCAGAAGAGGGTGTGAAGCGGTTGTCGGACCCTCGCTTTTCGTCAGTGGGCTCTGGCACACGAGTCGCGATGGACATGGTCGCGCAGTCGCCCTCGAGCAGCTCGTCCACCAACACACTCACCATTCCCATCACGCGTGTTGAATACACGCTCATGCAGTCAGTGTTGGCAAACACCACCACCATCTTGTTGCCCGCATACACCTATTACAACGAAGACGGAGTGGTGGGCACGGTGATCGCCATGAAGGATGAATACTTGAAATTCGGGGAGATGCCCGTGAACACGGATGAGCCATCACCGCTCAACACAAGCGGCACCTCGTCGGGTTCCGGAGGTGACTCCTCCGGACGTGGCATTTCCACAACACCGCCCACGCCCGAATCGGTGAAGTTGTTGGTGGGTCTCACCGAGCAAGAAGCTCGCAAGGTGGCCGAGGGAAACGGATGGGTTGTTCGCATCGCCATGCGTGATGGGGAGGCCTTTCAATTGACCGCTGACTACAGCGATACCCGCGTGAACTTCACGGTTCTCAAGGGAGAAGTCACTGCAGTGGTCATTGGCTGACCACATTGTTAGTCCACATTTCTTGATGCAGATTCTTGTCCAATAAATATTGGATTGTTATTTTCTCTGCATGAACAAGACCCTTGTCTCTCGTGTGTCCGTCGTTGTCTGTGCCGTCGGTCTGGCCGTCGCCTCGTTCCCCAGCTCTCCTGTGCATGCCGCGGTGACGTGCTACATCCCGAACATCGGTGCTGCCCAAGTGCCCACCGAGGCAATGTGTTTGCAGGGCGGAGGGTCACTCACGCCGCCCGCAGGTGGTGCAACAGGCACCACCATTCCGAACGGGTCAACCACCTTCACCATTCCTGTTCCGGCAGGTCTCACCGGGTCGCTTCCTTCATCCATCACCAGCAATATCGATCTCAATACGTTGCGTAGTCTCGCGCCGTCTTCCTTCGCCGGAATCGACATGAAAGAAGTGGCCAAGTTGCTGCCCGATGCGTTGAAGGGTCTTGATCCTTCGCAGTTGTCACAGCTTGCACCCACTGCAATGGCCGCAATGTCCAGCAACCAATTGCGGGCATTGGCACCCGATTCGCTGGCTGGCATGACGGCAGACCAAATGAAGAAATTGGCGGCAAGTGCCATGTCGGTTTTCTCGCCGGATCAAATCGACAAGATGGCGTCCGTTGCGTTTGCAGGAATGACACCTGACCAGTTGGCAAAGTTGAAGCCAGCAGCAATTGCTGTCATGTCGCCGGAACAATTCGACGAGTTGTCCGCGAAAGCATTGAAGGCAATCAGCGCCGGTCAATTCTCGAAGATTCTTCCCGATGCATTGGCCGCAATTGATCCCGCAAAGATCACTGCATTGAAGGCAACTGTTCTTGCAAAACTCAAGGACAACCAGGCTGCTGCGCTAACGCCCGAACAATTTGGTGCACTCACAAAGACACAGTTGAAGGCTCTGCCTTCTGGCATCGGTGATGCGCTTTCTGTTGACCAACTTGATGAACTGTCGGGTGGCGAAGCAAAAGTGCTCATGGGCAAATTGAAGAAGGCAATCCTTGCTCATCTCACGCCAGAGCAAGAGGCGCAATTGCCAGCAGAAGTGCTCGCCGCACTGAAGAAATAGCCAGAAACGGGGAGAATTCCCCGTGTCACACCCTGGTCGGTAGCCTCAAAGGCGATGTTTGATTCGCTGAGTGATCGCCTCCAAGGAATTGTCAAGCGCCTCAAGGGCAAGGGCCGTCTCACGGAGGCCGATGTCGATGAGGTGATGGGTGAAATTCGCACCGCACTTCTTGAAGCCGACGTCAACATTTCTGTTGTGCGCGAAGTGGTTGCTCGAATTCGCGAGCAGGCCATTGGCGCCACCGTTTCCGAAGCGCTTGATCCAAGCCAACAAATCATCAAGATCGTCAACGCCGAACTCATCGCCATGTTGGGTGGCGAAACACTGAAGATCACATATGCCAGTGCTCCACCAACGGTGGTGCTCATGGCGGGCCTGCAGGGTTCGGGTAAGACAACTTCGGCCGCAAAGTTGGCCCGATGGTTCAAGTCACAAGGTCGTCAGCCGTTGTTGGTGGGCGCCGACCTGCAACGTCCTGCTGCAGTGGAACAGTTGCGAACGTTGGCCACTCAAATTGGTGTGCCCGTGTTCAGCGAACCAGGTGACCCGGTGGCAACCGCTGAGCGCGGACTGGCGGAAGCGAAGCGTTTGGGCAAGGACGTTCTCATCGTTGACACCGCCGGACGTTTGGCCATTGATGAAGAGCTCATGCGCGAAGTCGCGAACATTTCGGGGAAGGTAAAACCGAATTACACGTTCCTGGTTGTCGACGCAATGACAGGTCAAGACGCAGTGGGTGTTGCCGAAGCATTCAACGAACGTCTTTCCATTGACGGCGTCATTCTCAGCAAGCTCGATGGTGATGCGCGCGGTGGCGCCGCTTTGTCGGTGAAGACAGTCATTGGCAAGCCCATTGCTTTCGCTGCCACCGGCGAAAAGATTGACGCGTTCGAACAGTTTCACCCGGACCGCATGGCCAGCCGCATTCTCGGCATGGGCGATGTGCTCACTCTCATCGAGCAAGCCGAGAAGGTGTTCGAAGCCGACAAGGCCGAAGAAGCAGCGCAGCGCATGCTCGAAGGTCAGTTCACCCTTGAAGACTTTCTCGAACAATTGCAGCAACTGAAAAAGATGGGGCCGCTCTCTGGCGTGATGGGCATGTTGCCTGGCATGCCGAAGGAAATGAAGAACGCCCAGGTGGGCGACGACATGGTGAAGGTCACCGAGGCCATCATCCGGTCCATGACACCCGAGGAACGTCGCAAGCCCGAAATCATCAACGGCAGCCGCCGCACCCGTATCGCCAATGGCAGCGGCACCCAAGTGTCCGATGTGAACAAACTCATCAAGCAATTCACCGAAATGCAGAAAATGATGAAGCGCATGGGTGGCCTTGCCCAGCCCAAAGGCAAGCAGGGCAAGGGTGGCAAGCCCAAGATCAACAAACGCCAGGCAATGCGTGAGCTCAGCGACATGATGGGTGGGGCGGGCCTTCCGCAAGGCTTCCCCGGCATGCCGGGCTTACCGGGCCAGGGGCAAGACCCCGGAATGCCACCATTTTTCAAGTAGGTCGCCCGTTGGGGTCGGCCACATTCCACCGCTAGCCTTACCTAGTCCCAAGAAGGGTCCTTTCAGGAGAAATCGCACATGGCAGTCAAATTGCGCCTCACACGAGTCGGTAAGACCAAGCAACCTCAGTACCGCGTTATCGCTGCTGATTCACGTCGCGCACGCGATGGTCGCTTCATTGAAATCCTCGGCCAGTACAACCCTCGTACCGAGCCATCCACCATCACCATTGACAACGACAAGGCAGTGAAGTGGCTCATGGATGGTGCGCAGCCAACAGAGCGCGTTCGCAAGCTTCTTGAAATCAGTGGTGCCTGGGCTCAGTTCACCGCTGCACGTTCCAAGTAATTCCCGTGTCTGAGTTCGACGCGAACACACTCGAAGCACCTGTGGCAACCGCAGTGCTCACGCACATTGTGCGCAGCATTGTCGACGATGCCGACGCTGTTTCAGTTTCATCTGGTCCTGGCAAGGGCGACAAGATTCTTCTTGAAGTTCGTGTAGGTCCTGGCGACCTTGGCCGTGTCATTGGTCGTCGCGGTCGCACCGCACAAAGCATCCGCACAGTGGTGCGCGCTGCAGCAACGAACGACGACGTCGATGTCGACGTCGACTTTGTTGATGCCTGATCACGCACGCGCGTAAATCATGGCCAACCCTGCTCCTCCTGAAGGGCTCCTAGAGGTCGGCCGTATTGGAAAACCCCACGGCGTTCGTGGAGATGTTTTCATTTCGCTCACCTCCAATTCACCATTGCGTCACGCGCCCGGAGCCACATTCACCATCGTGGAACCCTCTGGGTACCGCACGCTCACCATCGCCACATCGCGACCACAAGCCGACCGATGGGTGGTGCACTTCGAAGGTGTGGACGATCGCAACGTGTCAGAGAAACTGACCAACAAGTATCTCTATGCCGAACCATTGGAAGACGACGATGCATTGTGGGTACACGAACTCATCGGTTCACGCGTGGTTGACGTGGCTGGAATCGAGTGGGGCACGTGCACTGGTGTGTTGCAAAATCCCGCACATGACATTCTGGAAATTGACAACTCATTGTTGGTTCCCATGCCATTCGTATTGAATTGTGAAGGCGGCGTCACCACCATTGACCCACCTGCAGGTTTGCGCGAGGCATTGATGCCCAGTGCGAAGGACGATGGCGAGTAACCATGCGCATCGATGTCTTCACGTTGTTTCCAGACATCATCAACGGCTTTTGTTCACACAGCCTGTTGGGTCGCGCGCGTGAATCTGGTGCCATCTCAGTAAATACCCACGACATTCGCGAACACACCACCGATGTCCATCGCACCGTTGATGATCTTCCCTACGGCGGTGGCGCCGGCATGCTCATGCGCCCCGAGCCCATCTTCGCCTCGGTGGAAGCTGCCAACCCTCCGCGGCCACTGTTGCTTCTGGGCCCAGGTGGACAGAAGTTCGACCAGAACATGGCTCATGCGCTCGCCGAGATGGGTGGCTTCAGCATGTTGTGCGGTCGCTATGAAGGCGTCGACCAGCGCGTGCGCGAACACTTGGTAGACCACGAGGTGTCGGTGGGCGATGTGGTGTTGGCCGGCGGGGAAGTGGCCGCCTGTCTCATCATTGAAGCCGTCACTCGCCTCATTCCTGGCGTCATGGGCAACTCTGAATCACCCGTGACCGAGAGTTTTGGGGCCGAGGGCCTTCTGGAAGAACCGCAATACACCCGCCCGGCCGAATTTCGGGGCTGGGAGGTGCCAGACATTCTTCGTTCGGGCGACCATGCCAAGGTGGCCACCTGGCGCCACACCCAGGCCCTGTGGCGCACCCTGCAACAGCGTCCCGACCTCATTGAAGCCCGTGGCGGCCTTACTGAAGCCGAGAAGAAGCAGTTGGAAGGGGCCCAATTTGCCTCGTATCCTTTACCCTTCATCTCGGAACGCCCCTAACCTCGGGCGAGCCGTCCACATCCTCGTTCGAAAGCAATCGCCATGAAGACCACAGACATCGTTGACAATCAGAACAAGCGCGACGACATTCCCACCTTCTTCCCTGGCGACGAGGTCAAGGTGCATGTGCGCGTTGTTGAATCCGGCAAAGAGCGCATCCAGGTTTTCCAAGGCAACATCATTGCCATTCAGGGCTCGGGCATTGCCGAGACCTACAAAGTTCGCAAGCTCAGCTACGGCGTGGGCGTAGAGCGCACCTTCCCCGTGCACAGCCCATCAGTGGCAAAGGTCGAGGTTGTTCGTCGCGGCGATGTTCGTCGTGCGAAGTTGTACTACCTCCGCGATCGCGTTGGTAAGGCTTCCAAGATTCGCGAGAAGCGCGAGCAATAGGAATATCCCTTCGGGGGATAAAGGCATTCTTCGGTGAACTCCGACGATCTCGAAAATTTCGAGGCCGAACGGGAGTACAAACTCGCCCAGGAATATCAAGACGTAGTCGGCATGTTCCGCTACGCCGTCGAAACCGAACGCCGGTTCTATTTGGCCAATGAAGTGAAAGTCGCTGTTACTGGCGATTCTGCACGGCCGCTTATTGAAGTGGAAATGACCGACGCATGGGTATGGGACATGTACCGCAAGACCCGATTCATCCCCTCCGTGAGGGTGCTCAGTTTCAAGGACGTGAACGTGGAAGAGCTCCCGTCCGACGAAATTCTCGATCCCAACACGCTGTAGCCGAACAACGCCTGGCGCGAGCGCGCTGGGCCGAACGGCGCGCTGCACAGTGGTACACGCAACATGGCTTCACCATTCTGGCCATGAACTGGACCATGCGTGGTGGCGAACTCGATGTTGTTGCGCGTCGCGGGAATGTGATTGCGGTGTGCGAAGTAAAGGCGCGTGCCAACAACGCATTCGGTACGGCACTGGAAGCAATGACGCCATTGAAACAACAACGAGTGCGTCGCGCTGGTTTTGCGTTCATTCGCGCGATGGACGAACGCGGTTTGTGCGTGCGATTCGATGTTGCGGCCGTTACCGGCACCACATTGGAAGTGTTTGAGGACGCGTTCTAATTACTTGCGTCGTGTCCAGCACGCATGATGCCAGTGGCGTCGCAGATCAGGTGCTTCACGTGGAACCGCCACCATGTGTCCCATGCCCGCCGGAATTTCTTGTTGACAACCCGGGCACAAATACGACTTCAACGCTTCGTATGGCTGCACGCGACGAGTGTCCACTTCGCCATGCAGGTCCTTCCACAAATCACGTGCCATGGGGTGCGGTTCACTTACCCGAGAAAGGCCCACGCCACCAACGCAAACGCCACCGTTACAGCAGCAATCACGAACCAAATGTCGGATGATCGAGCCACTCGTTTGCGCGTCGGATTGAAACCCATGTGTTCAGTATCGCCTCACCAGCGCCACTTTGTGCGAACCGTGTGTGGCTAGCGTGGAGCAGATGCGCCGTTTCCTTCTTGTATGTGCTGCAACGGCGTGCGTTTTCTTGGTGTCATCACCATCAGCCGTGCTGGGAGAAACCACAACCACCACTGTTCCCGGCACCACCACAACAGTTGTGCCGCTCACCACGACAACCTCCACCACCACTTCCTCGTTGCCGAGTGCAGTCACCACGGTGCCCGAGGGTTGTGCACTGCCTCAGTCTGCACAGGCCGTGTTCGTGGGCACGGTGGCTGCGAAGGATGTTTCCACCGCAACGTTCACGGTCACGCAAGTTCGTGCAGGGTCGCTAGAGGGCTACATCGACACCACCAACACCGTGGAGGTGCGCTACGGACGCGACGTGAAGTACCTGAACAAGGGCGAGTCGTACATCGTGGGCGTGCAACAAGATCAAGTGACTTTGAAGTTGGCATCCACCGTGCGAGATTCAGCGGAACTCTTTGGTGGAGCAGAAGTCGCCGGCTCGAACACCAAATGTCCGGAGTACGAAGAAGCAGCACGCACGTTGCATGTGGACGGAACTGCCATCAACTCCGGATTGTTCGTGAAGTTGTTTGAACAGCCTTGGCGAATCGCAGCGTCATTCTTGGTGCCACCGGCACTGGTGCTTTTCGGTCTTGTGGGCCTGGTGTGGTTGCGTCGCGGTACGCGCATTCAAAACAGCGGTGCGAAGCCGCAACGCAAGAAGTGATTAGTCGGTAAACGCGGCTGTTGCCAACGTACGCAGTTCGTCAACGGCATGCTTCAGGCCCTGGGGGTCCTTGTACAACGCACTACCGGCGATCAACACGTTTGCTCCGGCCTTCGCGGCGCCGGCAATGGTGGTGGGCGAGATGCCACCGTCCACTTCCAACAACACGGAATCGCCAAGACCACGCTCATTGATCATGTTGCGCACTTGGCGAATCTTTGGCTCCATTGTCTTGATGTAGCTCTGACCACCAAAGCCCGGATTCACGGTCATCACCAGCACCATGTCCACCAGGTCAAGCACATTCTCGATGGTGGATGCAGGAGTGTGCGGGTTCAGTGCGACAGCAGCAGTGGCACCCATGGAGCGAATGTTGTCCAGCGTGCGGTGCAAGTGTGTGCATGCTTCTGCGTGCACGATGAGACGCTGACAGCCTGCCTCCACGTAGCGCTGTGCCATCACATCGGGTGTGAGCACCATGAGGTGTGCTTCAAATGGCTTGGTGGTGTACGGGCGCACGGCTGCAATCACGTCGGGTCCGAAGGTGAGGTTGGGCACGAACTGGCCATCCATCACGTCGAACTGAATGATGTCCACGCCTGCCTCATCAAGGGCATGAATCTCCTCACCAAACTTGGAAAAATCGGCGGGCAGAACAGATGGCGCAATATGAATGGGCAGTGTCACGCGCTTCACCCTAGTCAATGGGCTCCCACAGTCACCGAGAAGCGGTGGATACACGCCCTACGCTGGAACGGTGACAACGCCCATTTCTGTACGTATTGAAAAGCTCGTAGCGGGCGGTGACGGCATCACCCGACTCGACGATGGCCGTGTGGTGTTTGTGCCCAACGTGTTGCCCGGTGAGCAAGTAGAAATCTCCTTGGCCGAGACAAAGAAAGACTTCGCCCGCGGCGAGTTGCTTCAGGTTCTGGAGCCATCGGAAAAGCGAGTGGTGCCCGTCTGTCCACATGTGGCCGAAGGCTGCGGTGGTTGCGACTGGCAGCACATTGAGCGCCGCAATCAGGGACAAGTGAAATTGGCCATTGTGACGGAGGCATATGCACGTACTGCTCGCATGGACGTTCAGCCCGAGATGCGTCGCTTGAATGAAAACTCTCGTCGCACCACCGTGCGCATGGTGTCGAACGCAAAAGGCGAGTTGGGATTCCGTGCGCACGAGTCACACGACATCATTCCTGTGAGTGAATGCATGGTGGCGCACCCACTCATCAACGAGTTCATCAAGCAACCAGTTCTGGAAGGCGCCGGCGAAGTCACCATTCGTGTTGGTGCACGCACCGGAAACATCGGCGTGTGGGTGCATGAAGGCAAGTTGGCCAATGGTTTGCCCGCAGGTTTGAAAACAGGCGAGCGCGCCACCGTCACCGAAGTGGTGGGCGATCACGAATACAAAGTGAGCATGGGCTCGTTCTTCCAGTCGTCGCCAGAAGCCGCCGAACTCATCATCGATTCCATCACCCGCAAGCTCGACAAGTTGGGTGTGGAAGGCGGCTACTTGGTGGACGCATACGGCGGAGTTGGCTTGTTCAGCCTTGCGTTCTCGCATCGCTTCGATGAACTGCTGTTGGTGGAGTCGTCAGAGTCTGCTTGTCGTGACGCAGTACGCAACCTTGCAGATTGCGCCGCCACCATCGAGCAGGAAAACATGGATCAATGGGATTCGGTGGAAGCCGATGTTGTTATTGCAGATCCTTCGCGACACGGCCTCGGCAAAATGGGCGCCGGCGCCATTCTCGATACGGGCGCGCCAGTGGTGATTCTTGTGAGCTGCGACCCTGTTGCGGGTGCTCGCGACGCAAAGTACCTCTGCGACGCCGGTTACAAGCTGGGCGAAGTGGAAGTGCTCGACATCTTCCCCGAAACTCACCACGTAGAAGTGGTGGCGGTGTTTACGCGCTGAGGTCGGTTCGCTCGATGGGAATTTCTTTCCCCAATGAGAGCGTGGGGTGCACTTCGTTGAACTGATTCGTTGTGTGTGGAATCAAGAACATGGAGCACAGGTGCGTGCGATTGCGCGCACCTGATGCCTCAAGCAAGCGCGAGATGCGATTGCGCACGGTTTGCACCGACAAGAACACCAATTCGGAGATCTCGTGGTTGTTGAGGCCGGCAGAAATAAGGCGAACAATGTCTTCGTCGGTGGAGTCGCGATACGGAATAAGTCCCGATGGATTCTTCGTGAGAGGGAAACTCACATTGGCATGACCTTTACCTTTGTCGCGTGTCATCAACATCGCGACTTCTTCTCCGAATCCCTTCGGATTGGCAATGAGATCAATCACACCGTCGTAGTACTGCTCTGATGCCCAGTCAAGAAACTGCGTGGTGATCGTTGGTGCACAAATCACGCGGCGATGCGGGTAGATGTTTTCCTCCGCCAAGAGTTTCTCCGCGTCTTGGTATTCATTCAATTTGTATTGGCCCACTACGAGTGAGAAATCGCGGAGCGCTCGAGCAGCCTCTACGTATTCCATTCCGGTAGTGACCACTGCGGCCCCACGGAATCCGGGCTGCAGATCAATCTGTTCAGCCATCCACTGACCGGCCCTCTCAAGATGGCCAAAAATAATGATGTCCATACACCGTCCCCCTTGAAGTAGTAGTTGCTACCAACAAACAAAGTGTGACACAGGACTCAGGGGTCAGTATCAAGACGAAAGTCCCTGCAGATTGTGCACTTACGCACAAGTAAGTCAGTTTTCTGTAGAAAGATCTTCTCTGAACTCGGCGGCGTGGGGAATGAGATACATGGCTGCCAAGTGGGTGCGATTTCGCGCGCCCGAAAGTTCGAGGAGGCGCGAAATGCGGTTGCGCACCGTGGGCAATGACAGGCCGATGCGTTCGGCAATGTCTTCGTTGGTGAGGCCTACTGCCACCAGTCGCACGATGCCTTGGTCGAGTAGGTCGCGATAGGGAATAGTGCCGGCGACCTGGGCCAGGGAGATCTGAAATGTGTCGGTATCGATGACGAAGGCATCGCGAACTCGTTGTCCCAATGTGAAGGGGTCATCAACGGCATCGACTACTGCATCGAATGAGTTGTCCTTCGCCCATCGCAGGAATTGATCGGTAATGACAGGTGCCGACAGCACCCGGCGCTGGGGGAGCAGGTTCTCCATTCGAAGAACCTCTTCCAGCAGCATGTAGCCGCGTGTGCGTAGTTGGCCGATAAGCACCACGTATTCGCGCTTTTGGCGGGCAACTCGCAGAAACTGGTCGGAGTCTGTGACGCAAGTGAGCGTGGTGAACTCGGGGAAATCCTGCAATTGCTTGAAGATCCAGGTAGCAATGCTCTCCTGGTGAGTAAAGAAGATGAGATTCACAGGATGCTCCGGCCCATTTGCCCAGTGTCCCACAGGGGTGTGTGGCGTTGACCAGGTACTTGCTCATTGTGAACCGAAGTGACTTATGCCATTCGATGGAGCTTGCGTCGGCGAACCGTGGTGGGAATTACTAGGCCCGCCATTACTGCGAGAGCGATGGTCACATAAATAATGGGCGAGTAGTCGCGCTTGCCCTTTGTTGGAGAGCCAAGAGTCGTGGACAAAGCGATGAGCACTTTGTGACCCACAGTGTTGGTGGTTGCTATCACCAACTTGTGCTCGCCTTCCTCAATGGAAGCTGGAATGGTGACCGTTGTTTGGGCTGTGCCGGATGCGCTCGTAGTGATCTGTTTCAACAGTGTGGGTGTGGAATGCAGCCACAATTCCAATTCTGTATGTGGTGATGAACCGGTGGATTCAAATATGACGGTCGCGCCGGCTTCTACATGCAATGAGCCATTATTTGTGAGAGCGATCTTGTTGCCCGCTGAATCTACTGAATACAACATGGTGGAGATGCCTGCCGCTTCCACGGTGATTGCATTATCTGCACGTGAGACGTGCGTTGCAACAATTTCATTTCCGTCACGTGCGGCGGATTGCTCGCCGTTCGCAATTGCAAGATCGGGAGCCTGAGGTGGTGGCGCCATAGTCGTGGTGGTTAGCGCAGCGTTGCGCGTTCGGTCCGGTGCGTCAGTTGTAGTTGGTACAGATTTTGAAGCCGTCGCTGATGTGGTTGCGGTAGTCGCCATTGGTGCAACTTCCGTAGAAACGGTTGCGCCGCCACTGGCGATGGTTGTTGCGGAACTGGAGACCGGTGCAGCAGCGGTTGACGTTGGTGCGAGTGTGGTTGTTGTGGTGGTTGTCGTCGTCGAAGTTGTGGTTGTGGTGGTTGTTGTTGTTGTTGTTGTTGTTGTTGTTGTTGTTGTTGTTGTTGTTGTTGTTGTTGTTGTTGCGCCAGCAG
>JALQYL010000028.1 GCA_023254135.1 Ilumatobacteraceae bacterium
CTCACCACCACGGTGGGCACTGCCGTGAGCGCACAACGCATGCCATCGAAATCTAAATACGGCGGCGAAGCAACAGTGGCGATCAACTCGATCATCACCGGTATGTGCTTCACCAATATCAACGTGGGCACCAACGGTGGAGCAATCGCGTCCATTCTCGAGCCTCTCTTCTTGAAGGCCGACAATGGCAAAGCTGTTGGACTTCTCGCCGAGAGTGCGACCGCATCTGCAGACTTAAAGACCTGGACAATCAAATTGCGTCCCAACATCTCGTACACAAATGGTCAGGCGTTCAACGCCGATTCCGTGATTGAGAACCTGGACTATGTACGTGGCGCCAAGTACCTTGCGAATCCTGCCGCAAACGCTTGGACACTCAGCAACGGCATTCCGGGCTCGGCGAACATTCTGAGCCTTACCAAGGTTGACGATCTCACCGTCAACATCAATCTTGACCACCCTCAGAATGACATTGACCTCGCTTTGTCTTATCCAACATCGGGAATGCGCGCTTCCGAACAGCTGGCCAGCAAGGACACTTGTGTCAACAAGGCGATCGGCACTGGCCCGTTCATTCTTGATAGCTGGACAGGCGACACGTTGGTGGCGCACAAGAACCCCAACTACTGGCGCACTGATCCAAACAAGCCAAGCACCAAGCTTCCCTACCTCGACAAGATCACGTTCGTGAACGTGAAGGAAGGTTCACAGCGTGCCGCCGCAGTTCGCAAGGGCACAGTTGACGCAGCGATGTTCAACGGCCTCCTTGACGGCACATTCATCAAGGATCTGAGGCAGCGTAAGTCTGCCGTCAGCGTGACTTCCACATTCGCAAACTCATATGTTTCGTTGTGGATGAACCAAGGGAACGGCGGCCCGTTCACCGACCTCAATGCACGACTGGCCGTCGCTTCTTGTATTGACCGCGTGAACTTCAACAAGGTGCGCGTGAAGGGCACCGGTGAAGTTCCAACTTCAACGGTTGGTTCCAAGAACGTGATGTACAACAAGAAGGGTCTCGTGAAGTTCGATGTTGAAAAGTCGAAGGGTTACGTTGCCGCGTACCTTGCAGCACATCCCGACAAGACGTCACTTGCTTTCAGCATGCCATTCGAACCTTCGACAACGTCGCAGGCAAACAAGAACTTCTTGAAGCAAACGTTTGCCAGCTGCAACATCACACTGAATGACACCACAGAAGACGGAAACGTGTGGGCCCTCAAGGCGTTCAACCCACTGACGGGCAAGAACGCGTACGACGCCATCTACACACCCTTGCTTCTCGATGTTGACGTGGCAGTGAACTTCCAGTTCCTCATTTCCAACATGTTCCCCACGGATTCGAAGAACCCAATGAAGTTGTTCCGTTCAGTGTTGGGTGTTGTGAACAACCCCACGAAACACTCGAATACGAAGTTGGACACTTTGTTGCTCGCTGCTCGCGAGGCAACAACGCCTGCAGCAATGAAAGCGTCATATGCAGCCGCAATGCAGGAGATTCAGGAACAAGCAATCTTCGTTCCTGTTGTCAATATCGGCACGAGCATTGCACTTTCCGTGAAGACAAAGATCAAGGGCCTCGGCACATTGCAGCTCAAGAAAGGAATCAAGCCTCGCATGATTTCCAACGTTGGTGCTGACTGGGCCGGCCTCTACAAGGGCTAACAAGTTCACCCCAGTGAAGGCAATGCGGGGGCGGGTCAAACCGCCTCCGCATTCTTCATTTACACAGCTATTCATTCACCATCTGCGAGCAATACAAACGCATATTCCGCCATTTCCAAGGAGACACACATGATCCCCATTCACGGAACCTTCGCATCAGGTTTTGATGCCGTTCGAGAGGCATTCGAAGAGAACTTCACCAGTGGTCGCGATGTGGGCGCTTCGGTCGCACTCATCGTCGATGGCGAATTGGCAGTCGACCTGTGGGGCGGATACACCGACATTGAGCGCACCCATGAATGGCAAAACGACACTCTGGTGCACGTGCACTCCATTTCCAAAACAATGGTTGCCTTGTGCGCACTCATTCTCATCGATCGCGGTCTCATCGACCCCGATGCACCCGTCGCCACCTACTGGCCCGAGTTCGCACAGAACGGCAAAGAAAACGTTCTTGTTCGTCATCTCATGTCGCACACTGCTGGCCTTCCCGGCTGGGACCAACCCGTCACTGTCGATGACGTGTACGACTGGGACGTTGCATGTTCCAAGTTGGCCGCACAAGCGCCATGGTGGCCCGTGGGTGAAGCCTCGGGATATCACCTCATTTCCTACAACCACTTGGTGGGCGAGCTTGTCCATCGGGTGAGTGGAAAGCGATTTGAACAATTCTTCAAAGATGAAATCACCGAACCTTTCGGCATCGATTACCACTTCGGAATCACCGACGAAATCGCGCCGCGATTCTCAGCGATGATTCCCGACCCAAATCCTGGATTGGATTTTGCAAGCCTTGACCCCGCCGGGTTCACCATGCGCACATTCATGAGCCCTTTTCTGGGGCCGGCATACAACTCGTTGGATTACAAATCTCGCGTGATACCAATGAATGGCATGGCCAATGCTCGATCCATCGCGCAGGCACAAGCAGTGGTATCTCATGGTGGCACCTACAAGGGTCGCACCTTGTTGTCTCAGGGCACGCTTGACACCATCTTCCGCGAGCAGGCGAATGGGATGGACCATGTGTTGGGAATTCCCGTTCGCTTCGGCGTTGGGTATGGCTTGCCGTTGGATCAATGGCCCATTCAGCCCGACCGCACGTGCTGGTGGGCTGGCATGGGAGGATCACTCATGATCAATGTGCTGGGTAAGCGTGCAACATTTGCATTTGCAATGAACCAAGCCGATAACTCAGGGCTCATCGGCGACAACCGCAGCATGAACCTGTTCCTCGCTTGCATGGATGCTTTGAAGTGACCGCCGAACGAGACATCTCTGAAATTGCTGTCGAGGCGTATACATATCTGTATCCCCTGGTGATGATGGAGGTCACTCGACGACACATTGGCAGCGGTGATCGACGATCCGACGAACAACGACGAGCAAACCTCTTCTTGCACAACCATGAAATGGCGAGCGACAAATGGAGAGCTGTCGCGCGCAGCAACATTGACACTCTCTTCTCTTCAGCCTGGATCGACTTGTCAGATGGCCCAGCCACCATCACATTTCCGCCTGCGGGTGACCGCTATTACATGTTTCAAATGTTGGACATGTGGACAGACACCTACGCAGTAGTGGGTTCACGCACCATTGGCCAGGATGGCGGCACTGTCACCTTGGTGGGGCCAGCACATGCAATGTCACATCACTCGACTGCACACGACATCGTGATTCATTGCCCCACTCCCACCACCTGGATCATCGGGCGAACGTATGCGAAACATGGTGATGATATGAACCGTGCTATTGAATTCGTTGATGCAATCGTCGGCCAATCGGAACACGAACAAACCGCAACCTCGGTACCGTTTCCCGGGGACGGGAGCACGAAGATTCCACCTGTCACCAAGGTGCAGAGACTCACGGCGCAAGAGTTCTTTGAATACGCAGCCCGCATCGTGCAGCACGAGGGCATCCGCAACACCGACGGATCCATTGCGCTACGACTTCGAGCATTGGGATTCGTTCCTGGCCAACGGTTTGACGTCACGGCCCAATCAGCAGACGTGCAAACGGCGATAACAAATGCACCTGCGATTGCGATGAAGCGAATCAAACACTTGCTGAACAGCCGTGGAAACATCGTGAACGGTTGGTCCACCACCCAAGGAGACATCGGCACATACGGCAACAGCTACACGTTGCGCGCTGCGATTGCATACATCGGCCTTGCTGCAAACCCCACCATCGATGCTGTGTACATCGGAAGCATTGCCGACTCAGTTGGCGACAAACTCGATGGTTCACGTCAGTATCGAATTCACTATGAACCTGCGGATATCCCGCCCGCACTCGCCTTCTGGTCGATCACTGCGTACGACCATGAAGGATTCATGATGTCGAATCCGCTCAATCGTTTCGGCATTCGTAGCCGAGATTCCGTTGAATACAACGACGACGGATCGCTCGATATCTACACTGGTCCTGAATGCCCACCCATGGCACCCGAGGACAATTGGATTCCCACAATCCCCGGTCCCATCGCACTGCAAATTCGCCTGTACTCACCGAGCGAGGCGTACCTCGATGGTTCATGGACGCCAGCGCCCATTCGGCGCATCACCAACGACTAATCAAATGCCGGCGCGTGCACGCACTGCTTGACGTGCGTGCTCAATGTCGAGCTGCAACTGTTGTCTCAACTCATCGATCCCGCTGAATTGCTTTTCGCTGCGCAAGAAAGCGAGGAACTTCACGTGTGCTGTTTCGCCATACAGATCACCGCTGAAGTCCATGAGGTATGCCTCCAACAATGAAGCTTCTTGATTGGCGTAGAACGTGGGCCGGCGCCCCAGGTTGATGGCAGTGGCATACTCGCTTCCATCGGGACGTGTATACACCCCGGCATACACACCATCACTGGGCATGCACATGCCATTGGGAATCTGCACGTTCGCCGTGGGAAAACCGATGGTGCGACCGCGTTGATCACCACTGACCACTGTGCCACGCACTTCGTACGGACGGCCCAACATGCGGCTGGCAGTATCAATTTCGCCGCCTGCCAACGCACGGCGAATGGCAGTGGAGCTCACAGGCTCATCAATGCCATCTGCTCGCGGCACCAACACCACGGGCTCGCACGTGAAGTCGTGACGCTCGCCCATTTCACGCAGCAACGTCACGTTGCCCTGACGCATGTGCCCGAAATGAAAATCCGAACCCACTATCACCACTTTGGCAGCGAGCGAATTCACCAACACGCGCTCCACGAATTCAACGGGAGTCTCGTTGGCCTGGGCATCGTCGAATGGAACGATCACCACTGCATCAATGCCCGTGGACTCCAACAACTCGAGTTTCTGATCCAGGTTGGCCAACAAACGTGGCGCGGCTTCGGGTCGCACCACGCTCAACGGGTGACGATCGAACGTGACCACCACACTCTTGGCGCCTTCGCGTGCAGCACGTTCTCGTACCTGCCCAATGACGGTGCGGTGACCCACGTGCACGCCGTCATACACACCAATGGTGAGCACGGTGCGCTCACCGGGAAACGGCGCAACGGAGAGATCTGTAACGACTTGCACGGTTGCTCACGCTACCCACGAACACGGCGTGGAAGTCCGATACGCACGGGGACTCCGTTCGAATACATGCAATGTGGTTCGCCCGCGGGCGCTGGCAAACCAGCTGCGGTGATGAGCGAATCATCGACGCTCAGAACCTGTGCGCGCTGCAGTTCCCATCGCGGGTGGTCGACAGGCGCATACATGAGACCACCACCCCACCACGTGGAGTACAAACCCCATCGGGCGGACACGAAGTGTTCGAACTGTGATGGTTCATTGATCGCGTCACCAATGCTCACCTCCATCTGAGTGGTGGCCGCACCCCGAGGCCATCGGCGCTTCACTCGGGTGCGAAGTACATCTCCGTCTCGCTTGTTCGAGGCTGATCCGAAACAGTACGGCAATCGATACGACAGACGAGCCACCAATGCTGGCAACAACCGATTCACATCGAGCGAGAAGAACCACACACCCGGAACACCATCTTTGATCACATATGTGCGCACGTTCACTTCGGGAAACGAGCCAAGCCATGGCACGGGCGGAATACCCGGAAACGAAATGTCTTCCATGGAGAACGGAATCAATCCCACCCATGCACGTCCGTCATATGTATCAACCGTGAGCCCGGGCGGCAGAAGAGCCTGGACTATCTCTGGGTCGTAGTCCCAGTGAAGATAGGCCAGGCTCATCCACTTTTGTTTCATCACCGCGAATTTCACCGGTGCAGGACACTCAGGAGAAATTCGCCGGTTGTTCATGCCATCACGCTAGGTGATGTATCGCTCTTTCAGCCCGTGGCACGGACCAAGAAGAAGTTGTAGCTGTAGTCATTCTTGTCACGCTTGATCGAGGTGCCGTCACCGAACGAGATGCCCCACATCGATGCCTTTGAATACTGATATGACGACCACTGAGCAACGTCGGCATTCTTGGTGCCGTTGGTCTTGAGTTTCCCATTGCACTGCTCATTCGAAGTGGTGGACTGACCATGCAGGTAGCGGCACAACAAGTTCAGCTCGTCGAGTGATGGGATGAACCAGTCCGACTTGCCGCCGTTGGTGGCGTTTGTGGCCAACTCAACTGGCATTCCCGTGTCGGTACATGCCGCTCTGTAGAGAGCGGTGTTCTTAGCTCCGTACCCGACTTCTTTCGCAGTGTCGTTCACATGAATAGCGCAGCGGTACTTGTACTTCTTCGTGGGGAATGGATCGATGAACTCAAGAGATTTACCACCCATGTATTTGTCGCCATATGCGTCAATGACAGAAGTTCCCGTGTAGAACACCGTGCCGCCTCCGGGACCAGTTTCACCGACGGCGCAAGGTCCGCCGTAGATGCACTTGTACACGCGGGGGATGGGCATGGGAGTTGATTCATACGTACCGAAAGAACGCACCACCAGGATCTGTCCGTCGTAGTGCTTGTGATTGTTCTGGTCCTTCCACGTCGGATCCATCTGCATCGCTCGAATGGTGTTTGCCTCGGTCGACGACCAATAGTTGCCCAGATTTCGCGCTCCGTACGGGGCCTTGTCGATGAATGGCTTGTTTCGATCGCACGATGTCTTTCCATCGATTGTCGGCGCTTGACCTCGGATGTATTGACAGAAGACATTTAGTTCGTAGATAGAAGGAAGGAACCAATCGTCTTTTCCGTTACGGACGTAGTTGTATGCAATCTTTGCTGCAATACCTTCGTCCTTGCATCCGTTCACAATGTCCAAGGTGTTCTGCGCTCCCGAACCGAAGGCAAGCGAGTCTGCACCTACCACTGCGGGGTTTACTTCGGCCTTCGTCTTGCCGTCATAGCAACCCCACGGTGCTCGTGAGGCGGCTCCATCGGTCGTGTAGTTGAAAAACTCCATATACACACCGCCATTGCTGACACCAGCAACTGCATTCCACGTTTGGTCTCCGCTATAAAAAACCGTTCCACCGCCAGGACCAGTGTCGCCAAGTGCACATGGGCCGCCGCTTGCACACGGAGTTGACCATGGGTCCTCGAGCGCGGCGTTTTTTACTCGCTGTGCGGTGGTGCTGTCGCTCGACGAATTCGAACTACTTCCGCCGCACGCTGACAGCGCGAGGGCGGCAGCTGTGGCAATCGTTGCCACTTTCTTCCAACTCTTCACTTCGTGAATCCAGTCTTTTCGGGGTGCCCATACCTCAGGCACCGACTTTTAGACTGTATCAGGCTGATACATTTACGCGAGTATTCTTAGCCTCGGCCCCCGAACACCACCGTGGGCTTGGCAATGCGGTCCTTCCACAGTTCGAACACCGCGATGAGTTCACCGTCGGCATTGGTGGCGGCCCATGGCCCGTCACCTTCCCAGGCCTCTCGCACACGGCCATAGAGAACGTCGTCGATTTCCTGCTCGTTCAATACATGCACAGGCATCACTCGCACCGCCTCATTGATGGGCATGAGCACAGGATCATCCAGAGTGCTGGCTTCGTCGAGCGAATACGGACCGCTGCTATGTCTGCGAAGAGTGCGAATGTGGGCGCCACCACCCAATGCGGTTCCCAGGTCGGCACCCAGTGAACGAATGTACGTGCCGCCACCACATCGCACGGTGGCACGAATCACCATGGGGTCATCAGTGGTTTCCACTTCAAAGGAATCAATGCGCACGGGACGCGCCTCGCGTTCAATTTCAATTCCCTCGCGCGCCAATTCATGCAGACGCTTGCCATCCACTTTCAATGCAGACACCATGGGTGGCACTTGAAGAATGTTGCCGGTGAACTTTTGTGCGATAACGGCGCGAATCTCATCAATGCCAGGCAATGTCATCTTGAATGTCGCGGTCACTTCACCCGAATCATCAAGCGTGTTGGTGGTGCTTCCAAAAACAATTTCGCATGAATATGTCTTGTCCATGTTCTCCATGAAGCGGAATAAACGTGTGGCATTACCCACGCCAATCACCAACAATCCCGTTGCATCGGGATCAAGAGTGCCTGCATGACCAATGCGCTTCTCACCAAAGTGCTTGCGCAACTTGTACACCGCATCATGACTTGTCATGCCCGCGGGCTTGTCAATCAGTACAAAGCCGTGCACCACCGGCGGACGACGCCTGGCCATTGCTTACTCGCTGTCGGAATCGGATTCAGGAGTGATGGGCGACGTGTCGGGCTTCTTGCGCAACAACTCTTCGATGCGAGCGGCGCTACGAATGACCTCATCGGGCTTGAACGAAAGGATGGGAGTCTTGCGCGCATGCATTTGGCGATTAATGGACGCCTGCAATCGAGGGCGGTGCTCACTCATGGCATCAATGACACCCTGGTCGCCTTCTTCGCCAAACATGGAGTCGAAGTACACGATGGCTCGGTTCATTTCGGGGTCAACATCCACTGATGTGATGGACACGAATTCGAGGCGTTCATCCTCAATACGAATCAGTTCTTCGGCGATGACCTCGCGAAGAACCTCGGACAAACGAGCAGTGCGGGGGTACCCATGTGAGGAGCCCCCTTTGGGCTTACGGGAACCCGACCTTGGGCGCTGTTTCGACACGCCTATACGATGGCACAACCATGAGCGACACGGCATCTCCTTCCGTCCCCGGATCAGCGAATCTTCCTCCTTTCCGCTATTCCGCATCACTAGCTGCCGATATTGAGTCGCGCTGGCAGGACAAATGGGATGCCGATGGCACCTACGAGGCTCCCAACCCCGCCGGTCCACTGGCTGACCCTGCCAAGGTGGCGGGGCGCGAGAAGCTGTTCGTGCTCGACATGTTCCCCTACCCCTCGGGCGCTGGCCTGCATGTGGGCCACCCCTTGGGCTACATCGGTACCGATGTGTATGCGCGCTTCAACCGCATGAAGGGTTACAACGTTCTGCACGCGTTGGGTTACGACAGTTTTGGTTTGCCCGCCGAGCAGCACGCCATCACCACGGGCATTCACCCCCGAGTCAACACCGAATCAAACATCGCCAACATGCGGCGACAACTGCGCCGCTTGGGACTTGGTCATGACCCTCGCCGAAGTGTGAGCACCACCGATGAAGGTTTCTACAAGTGGACACAGTGGATCTTCTTGCAGATTCATGGCGCCTGGTACGACACGACGCAAGGCAAGGCGCGCCGCATTGAAGAACTGATTGCTGAATTCGAAGCGGGCACTCGTGCAACGCCTGATGGTCGTGCATGGAATGCATTGACCGCTGGCGAACGTCACGACATTGTCGACAGTTATCGCTTGGCATATCTCAGTGATGCACCTGTGAACTGGTGTCCAGGCCTTGGCACCATTCTTGCCAACGAAGAAGTCACCGCCGAAGGTCGCAGCGACATTGGTAACTACCCCGTGTTCAAGCGCAACATGAAGCAGTGGATGATGCGTATCACCGCATACTCCGATCGCCTCATTGACGACCTTGAGCGTCTCGACTGGCCCGAGCCCATCAAGATGATGCAGCGCAACTGGATCGGCCGCAGCGAGGGTGCGCGTGTCACGTTCGGTTCACCTGCTGGCGGCATTGAAGTGTTCACCACGCGTCCCGACACCTTGTTCGGCGCCACTTTCTTGGTGCTGTCACCCGAGCACCCGTTGGTTGATGCACTCACAACAGCCGATGCCCGAGCCGCAGTGACTGCGTACCAGGCCGAGGCTGCAGCCAAGGCAGACAACGAACGCCAGGATGATTCGAAGAAGAAGACCGGCGTGTTCACTGGCTCCACCGCCACCAATCCGGTCACTGGTGGCGATGTACCTATTTATATTGCCGACTACGTGCTCATGGGCTATGGCACCGGCGCCATCATGGCTGTGCCAAGCGGAGACCAACGCGACTTTGAATTCGCTCGTGCCTACAACCTGCCCATCAAAGCGACGGCAATGCCCACCGCCGCATGGTTCGAACAACAAGGAATCGAACCAACATCAGATTGCAGCACATGGCCGTGCGCATTCACCGGCGATGGTGAATACATCGATTCTGCCAACGACACCTTGTCACTCAACGGCCTCACGTCGATTGCCGATGCCAAGTCACGCATGAACGAATGGCTGCAAGCCAATGGACACGGCCAACCCACCATCACCTATCGCTTGCGCGACTGGTTGTTCTCACGTCAGCGTTACTGGGGTGAACCATTCCCCATCGTGTACGACGCCGATGGTCGCGCACACGCCGTTCCGCAACAAGCACTGCCGGTGTTGTTGCCCGAACTTGCCGACTTCAAGCCCACCGCGCTTGACCCTGAAGACGCCGTGAGCGACCCCGTGCCACCGCTGGCACGCGTGAAGGAATGGACCACGGTCACTCTCGACTTGGGCAACGGACCCCAGGAATACCGTCGCGAAGTCAACGTGATGCCGCAGTGGGCAGGCTCGTGTTGGTACGAGATGCGCTATCTCGACCCCACCAACGCCGATTCATTCATTGACCCCGACGTCGAGAAGTACTGGATGGGGCCACGCAGTGCGGGCCACACCGGCGGTGCCGACTTGTACGTGGGCGGAGTGGAACATGCCGTGTTGCACCTGTTGTACTCGCGCTTCTGGCACAAGGTGCTGTACGACCTCGGACACGTGTCCAGCGAGGAACCGTTCCACCGCCTGTACAACCAGGGTTACATCCAGGCATACGCATTCCGCGACTCACGCGGCCAAACAGTTCCCGCCGCCGAAGTGGTGGAGAACAACGGCACGTTCACATGGAACAACGAAACAGTCAGTCGCGAATACGGCAAGATGGGCAAGAGCCTGAAGAACATCGTGACGCCCGACGAAATGTACGACGAGTTCGGCGCCGACACATTCCGCTTGTATGAAATGGCAATGGGCCCGCTCGATGCCAGCCGTCCATGGAACACACGCGACGTCATTGGCATGCAGCGCTTCCTGCAACGTCTGTGGCGCAACTTGGTGGATGAGCACACCGGCGAAACCACTGTGAGCGACGAAGCCGCACCCGATGAATTGCTTCGCCATTTGCATCGCACCATTGCAGGTGTGGAATCAGACATGGCCGGACTTCGTTTCAATACCGTCATCGCCAAACTCATTGAGTTCAACAATGCGCTCACACAATTCGTGAACAACGGGGGCGTCACTCCCCGTTCACTTATTGAACCTGTGGTGCAAATGTTGTCCCCGTTGTGCCCTCACTTGGCCGAAGAGATGTGGGCCCGCCTCGGCCACACCACCACTGTCACATACGTGCCATTCCCCGTTGCTGATCCGGCGTTGTTGGTGGAAGACACCATTGAAGTTCCGGTACAGGTAAACGGCAAAGTGCGCGGACGCATCTCCATTGCGCCGGACGCGGACGAAGCTGCTCATCTTGCCGCTGCGTTGGCAGTAGAAAACGTTGCGTCGGCGTTGGAAGGCAAAACCGTCGTGAAGAACGTGGTGATTCCGGGCCGAACCGTCAACATCGTCGTCAAATAGTTACTTCCTTTCCACCGCAGCGTCATCTCGGTGGACTAAACAAGAGCAATGGCGATCAGCACAGTGGAACTCGCAGTTCCCGCACGCAAGACCATCGCATTGGTGGCACACGACAACATGAAGGAAGAACTTCTGGAATGGGTGGGCGCACATCGTGAGGAATTGGCGAAGCACGCTCTCATCGGTACGGGCACCACGGGAGGACTTGTCGCGGAGAAAATTGGCTTGCCAGTAGAACGTCTGCGTAGTGGTCCATTGGGCGGCGACCAACAGATTGGCGGTCGCATTTCCGAGGGTGAAGTCGATGTTCTCTTGTTCTTCTGGGATCCGCTGGAGCCACAGCCTCATGACCCCGACATCAAGGCATTGTTGCGCATTGCCGTGGTGTGGAACATTCCCGTTGCATGCAATCGCGCCTCTGCCGACTTCATCATGTCATCACCGTTCATGAGCACTGACTACGTTCGGCGCGTGCCGTCACATATTCGCTGACACATGGAGAAGTTTCTCGGCGCTTGGTGCGTGACGCTCAGCTTCGCATTCATTTGGCCGCAGGTGTGGCGCGTGGTGCGCCATGACACCTCCCACGGAATTTCACCGTTTGGCCTCTTGCACGGGCTGGTGGGTTCTGCACTCTGGTTGAGCTACGGCGTCATTCAACATGATGTTGCCGTGTGGTTCTCGAACTCCTCATTCATCGTCGCGCAGTCCATCATCATCGCCGTCACCTACCGGCACGGCCGAATTCCGCGCATCGTGATTGTCCGCATTGCCATTGCCGTACCGGCAATTCTGTTGGGTTTTACGCAAATGCCCGCCGCCGTTGTGGGATATATCGCCATTGCAGTGAGCGGTAGTTCCATCTTCCCGCAACTTGTACATGTCATCAAGGCAGACAACCTGCACGCACTCTCCATTGCCAGCTACGGTCTCACTGCGATTAGTTGCCAGTCATGGATGATTTACGGTTTCGTGGTGCACGACCCCATGGTGTCCGCGCAGAATTTTGTCACCGTTCCCATTTTCTTGTACATGATTTACAAAGCATGCAAGTGGCGCATTGAAAACAATGTGCCGATTCTTGGTCACGCCAAGTAACGCGACACCGATGTGATTGCGGCAACATCTGTTGCCTTCGACTGGAACATGATGAGTCGGTCCACACCGTCGGCCACCAATTCCTGGTGATACGGATGCGCAGGGTCTGCGTATTCCGCCACGAACGGCGACCACACACTGCATTCAAAATCAGCACGATTCCCACTTGCCTCGCGCGCTGCCGCCAAAAGTGCACCGCGTTCTGGGTGATTGAAGCGCGTGTTCACGCCATCAGCATGTTCTCCTGCAATGCGGGCCAACGCAAAACTGTTGGTTCCCACCACCATGGGTGGCACCTTCTCCGGCTTCGGAAAGCCTTCGAACTTCTCGTGACGATCATGCGACCACAATTCGCGCATGGTGGTGACCACTTCCAACAATCGCTCGTGACGTTGCGCCATGGTGGGTAATAACGGAAGGCCTAATGCCATTTGCTCGCTATTCCACGGACTGTTGGGTGACGTGCCGGCGCCAATTCCCAAATGGAGTCGATTGCCCGAAATCTGTTGCACGGACGAAACGATGTTCGCCAACAATCCAGGCTCACGATTCATCACATTGGTCACCAGTGTTCCCAATCGAATGGTGCTGGTGACTGCCGCCCACGCCGTGAGACTGGTGAAACACTCCAACATGGAATCAGTGCCAAAACTGGAGCCTGAAAAATGATCAAGGTTCCACAGTGTGGAATAACCAGTTTCCTGAGCTGCAACGGCAGCCTCGCTCAATACCGACCACGGTGCCGAGCCCTGGTTCAACTGCAGATCAATAATCACAGCGTTACGGTATCTGCACCCATTGGGGTTGAAACATGGGGCTCAGCTTCCGAATCTCATCGGGTATCCACCGCGTTGTTGCATCAGATTCCCAGCGGGCCAAGGTGCCCTGCACCCAGTTCGCGTGCATCAACGAGTCGTACACCTCAGGCAATTCACTATGCACCACAAACTGTGATGGCATGGGCGCGATTAATGGCTCACCATCACCTTCGTGGTCCACCGATGTCACGTGAGACACCGACGACACCAGTTCCACTTCATCACGCCGTGGTGTATGACCAAGCTGCATCATGGTGGCCCAAGCAACATCTCCAGAGATGTCACTTGCAGTAACACCTGATTCATGGGTGCCCGCAAGAATCCTGAACGCCGATTCCAGCGCTGCAGCGGCAATTGCCTCGCCCACCTCGCGATATGCGCGTTGCTCGCACGCCGTGTGCGCGAACTCCGGCACTGTTGAAGGCGAGTACCCCACTACCGAGCCGTGCGGTGCGGTGATGAGCGATTCGAACAATGACTGGCAGCCCAACAATCGCACGTTGTCATCTGCCCCACAGAATTCGTTCATGGCGTAACCATGCAGTGGCACGCGTTGGCGATGCGGCACTGCATCCCAGTACATACCCAGCAATCGGCCCTCCACCGTTGCTGCACCTGCCGTCTCTTCACAAACAACCTCTGCGACATCGGCCATAGTGGACCCTGTCCAACCCAAATCAACTAGAAGGTGATGACCTTCGTCCAGCAGTCCGACCGAACGCAGGTATGAAACGAATCGCGATCGCAATTCTCTGCTTGCAGCCACAATGTGCGAACCATTCGCCATCAACAATGCACGAGCCTCATCGGCGGTCAGTGGTCCCGATTTCGCAGATTGAAGTTCACAGCCAACGCGCCGACCCAAGCGCTCCACGGTAAGCACTTCATCGTCACCTACCAAGCGATGCGCAACTTCTTCCGAAACGTTCTCAATACGAGAGCGCCAAATCACCGAGCGAGACAACGCGGTGTACGAAGCCGGCGGAAGGTCAGCACCAGAAGCGCGCAGTTTCTCCCACACCTGGTGCGCCAAATATCCGTCGCGCGCAATGAATTGCACACTCCGCACACCTCGCGACTTCAGCGCGTTCATCACATCAACAATTTGAGACGCCACCAGCAATGCAATTGCACCGCCACCCAACACTTCGGCAGAGGGCCATATCCCATTCGCACTTCTGTCGCGATACAACGCTTCAATACGAGACAATGGCAACACCGCCGGTGAAGTATTCGCCATCACACGATGCGATCGCCGCATGACATCTCGAACGTTTGTGGCAAGACCAAAGCTGGCAGGCATGGTGCCGTCTGCCAAGACGTCATCGCCCACGTGCAACACGGCAGCCACATCGAGCGACTTCTCTTCAATTACTGCTCGCCACAACTCGCCGTTGTGCTTCATGCCACCGTGTTCGCAACTCACCATCACGTCATCGGGGGTGACCCACGAATACCCGGCGGCGTGCGCCATGTTCACGATGTGCGAAGCGGGCATGTAATTGTCGCTCACAATCACTACGCGCATGCCACGTGCACGTGCAGCGGACACCAACGCCACACCAAACGCAACCGGCTTCACCAGCGCAAGTTCCGTGGACTTCTCCCGTTCGATCAACATGCGACGCTCAGCCATTGAAGAGCCGTGCGCCTGTGCGAACGCCAAGTAGATCTCGTCAATAGTGACATCACGCATGGGTTCATCACTGGCAGCAACTACGCGTGCATCGTGTTCTGCACGCACGCGTTTCACCGCAAATCCGCTCCACGCAGATCCAAGTTCAGCCACCAGATGCTGCTCCATCACCGCAAACACATGAGTGGGCTGCGCCACTGAGCGCGTAATCAGAGTGTCGAAGAAATCAACCGTGAGAACGGTGGCAGTGGGGGTTCCGTCGAGAACCTGCTCGGCGGTGAGCAACACAATTACTTCCCGAATACGCGGCGCATGAGGCGCTTCACGGCTCGCACACCGTGGCCCGGATGTCGCAATGCACGTGCAACGCGGCGCCAGGTCTTACGCAACGCGATGATTTCGGCCGTGCGATGCGCAATGTGCTCTCCGTCAACACCCTCGCCACCGCCATTGGCCACACCGTGTCGACGAATTTCGTCAATGTCCAACAATGCCTGTGCCGAAATGGACAACAATCCCTTGTTCACACCATTCACACTTGGCTCTGCCAACCAACGATCCTGCAAACGTAACTTCACATCGCGATGCAAGTCTTCACCCACCGTGATGGAGTTACCTGCGGCACGGTCAGAGTCTGCGGTGCGTGTGTGGTAATTCGCCAAGCGCTCATTCACGTAAACAAACCCGCCGACGTTCACGGCACGCAGATTGAATTCCCAATCGCCCAACACGGGCAACGATGAATCAAACATGCCAACTTCGCTCAGCAAGCGTGTGCGGAACAATGCAGCGATAGGCGGGAACGTGTTGTTGCCAATCATGCCGCGATACGTGAGGCGACCTTCATCCAGGTAGAAGTTCTCGTACGCAACAGGCCACACTTTTCCGCCGCGATAGGTCTCCACAATCTTTGTGACACCAGTGACCACCGCAGCAGCCGACACGTTTGCCCGAGCAACTTCAACGGCACGACCAAGGAATCCTTCGCGCCAGGAATCGTCATCGTCATGAATCGCGAAGAACTCAGATGCACAGCTGGCCAACGCACGGTTTGAAGCTTCTTCCATGCCGAAACGATCTTCCAGATGAATCACACGAAGAGAACATGAGGGCTGTGCTTGACGCGCAACTGCAACTGCAGAGTCCACCGGTGCCGGATCTCCGCCGTTGTTCACCACCACTAGCTCCCAATCGGTGAAGGTTTGGTTCTGCACACTGGCGATGGCCCTGGCCAACATCACCGGACGTTCAAACGTACGCATAACAACGGTGACGGCTGGCATTGAACCATGGTAGTTCAGGCCGCCAAAAACAAATGGTGGAGCTGAGGGGAATTGAACCCCTGACCTCTTGCATGCCATGCAAGCGCTCTGCCAACTGAGCTACAGCCCCGAAATGGGACTCCTTACCTTACCAAGACTGGTGCCGAGTCCCCTCGGGCAAATGCCTTACTGCCAGGCGACCGGTGTGAGGTCTTTGTACAGTCGCTCAATTTCATAGAACCGGCGGGATTCTTCGTGGAACACGTGCACCACCACATCGCCATAGTCCACCAGCACCCACTGCTGCTCGCGAGCACCCTCGGAGTGCAATGGTCCGCGGCCGGTGAGTTCACGCACGGCGATGAGCACGGCGTCGGTGATGGCACGCACGAGACGAGGGTTGGAAGCGGTGGCCACCACGAAATATTCGGTGATCCCCACCACATCGCCCACGGGCAGCACAAGAATTTCAGTGCCCTGCTTGTCGTCGATGATTTGCGCAATGAACTTGGCAAGTTCCAGCGAGTCGATGGTTGTTTCTGTTGTCACTGTTACCCCGCGATAGTGGTGGTTGTTGTTCCGCCACTTCCGAGGAATGCGACAAAATCATTGCCCAACACCACTTGCAGGTTCACGCCTGAAATGGTTTGCGGGGCTTTCTTGAATTCCAGTGTGCCAAGCGTTGACGAATACGCCTCACCTTCGGCGCGAGCAAGTTCATCGGCGTAGTACACCACCGTGTGTTCGTTTGGCGTCTCGGCGATTTGACGGACCAACATCACCTTGGCGCCCAGATACGCCAAACGCGTGACCGCTTCACGAGCGATGTTGGTGTTGGAGAAAGGCACGTCCACCATCACGGAGATTGCATCGCTGGCAAGTTGCAAGGCCGATGGAACCACGCTGGCCATCACCATCAGAGTTTCGCCACCATCAAGCTCGTACAGGTCAACATTGGACGGATTGCGCTTCGCATCGGTAATCAGCGTGGAACTCAATTGCCACACATCGACACGATCAGACAACATGGCCGCCAAGAACCCGGCAGTGTCAACCGGAACATCAGTCACTGCGGGAATGGTGGTGCTGCTAGCGGAGGAATCAACCGCAACGGGTGCACCTGCATGGGCGATGGACTTCCACAATTCCTTCACTTGAGCGAGACGATCAGATTCGGGAATTCCCGACTGCGATGCGGCAAGTCCGGCGGCAATTTGTGCAGGTGCCACCGTTTGTGCGCCCGCTTCCAGAACAGTGGCAACACCAGCGGCGGTGGTGTCAAAAATCGGTTGTGCGAGCGTGACTTGCTGCGGCGCAATGGCCTTGATTAAGTCTGCGAATTCCATTGCCGTCACATCATCTGCGTGATCAATGGTGATATTCAACAAATCCTCCACCGCCGACTTCAAACCAAAGATTCCGTCGGTCACGTAGTAATCGGCAATGCGCGCTGGTGTCGCACCATCGGCCACGTGTGCAGAAGCTCCCACGGGCACGGACACAATGGTGCCACCGTGGCCACCTGGTGCAATTGCCAGTAAGGCGATGGATGAAACACTCACCACCTCGCCAATGTGCTTGGTGACGGCGATCATCTCCACGGGTGTGGTGGGGATTTCTGCAACGCCTGCTTCGTCCACGTTGTTGCCACCGGATTCGTTCAGCAAGGCGTTGGCACCGACCACCACCCCACTAGGCAATGCGAGGACGGAAAGAACAGAAGTGACGACTGCAGCAATCTTGCGACGGCGACGACGTGCGGCAATGGCGCTCATGCGTTTACCTTGCGATACAAACGGTGCGCCGCAATCACAGAACAAACACCCTGTGACGTGAACGCATCGATGGACGTGCCGGCAGCCACTGCATCACGAATGAGCGTGCTGGAAACATCGACTGCAGGCATGGACACAAATTCCACGCGTGCGGCTGCCACTTCGGGCGCCAACTGTGGAGATGCATCGGTGCGATTCACGACAACGAGCGTAGAGAGCGCAAGTACCTGCCCATACTCATGCCAGGTGTGAATTCGGCTCGCAGTGTCGGCCCCCACAATGAGAAAGATCTCGCAGTCCAAATTCTCAGCATGTAATTCGCGCAACGTATCCACCGTGTACGTGGGTCCGCCCCGGCGAATTTCGCGGTCATCGGCAGTGAAATTCTCCTGATCGTCCACCAGAGCCTGCACCATTTCCAGGCGGACGGCAGCCGGTGTGACTACACGTTCACTTGTCTTTTGCCATGGATCATTGGCAACCACGAACAGCACCTCGTCTAATGCCAATGCACTAGAGACAGTGGTTGCCATTGCCAAGTGCCCTACATGTGGTGGGTCGAAGGTGCCTCCGAGGAGGCCCAAGCGGCGCGGGGCTGGCTGAGTCACGGAGCAAGCGTAGGAGCCAGAGGGACCCTTCTACCTGCAGAAACAAAAATCTCCAAATTGGGTCTAGCCAGACCCCCGTATACCTGTTAATGTCTCCAATCCCCCCGACAAAGAGAAATCCTCCTTGTTGGCCCGCGTGACCAAAACCACGGTTTCGGCGGGAACAAGTACTACGAACACACGGTTGAACACTGCATCATGAACGACTCAATTGGCCTCTACCTCAACGACATCGGCAAGGTTGCCCTTCTCACAGCAGAAGACGAGCGCGAACTCTCCAAGGCCATCGAGGCCGGGCGCGACGCTGCCGCCAAAATTGAAGCTGGCGAGCGCGGAGCTGGACTTCGCCGCGACCTGCGCAATGCCGCAGCCGCAAAGGACCGCTTCATCCGCTCCAACCTCCGTTTGGTGGTCTCCATCGCTCGCCGTTACCCATTGCCACAGGGCATGGACCTTCTCGACCTCATTCAGGAAGGAAACCTTGGTCTTGAGCATGCTGTCGACAAGTTCGACTGGCGCCGTGGTTTCAAGTTCTCCACCTACGCAACATTCTGGATCCGCCAGGCAATTGGTCGTGCACTCGACCAGAAGGCCAGCCTCATCCGTATTCCTGGTGACCGCTCTGCCAGCCTTCGCGCTGCTTTGCGCCAGGCTTCGGGCGATGGTGAAACTCTCGACGTGGGCAACGCTGAACTCCACCGCCTCACCACTCCTGTCTCTCTCGACAAGACTGTGGGCGACGATGGCGATGCAACCTTGGGCGACCTTATGGACAATGGTCAGGGCACCCCTGAAGACGCCGTGATGGCGAT
>JALQYL010000029.1 GCA_023254135.1 Ilumatobacteraceae bacterium
ACCCTTGCTGATCGTCCAGCCCCAGCAAACGGTTCCACCAGCCTTGGCTGTTGCCAAACGCATCAATCGCTGCGGCAAAACGCGCCAGCATGGCATCGTTGTCGGTGGCGATGCGCATCAGCACCTGCTGCGTGTCTTGCAACAAATGGGCATCGCCACACACGGGGTGTGCATCCAAAAAGATGGCCAAGTTCATCAAGCTATCGGCATTGGGCATGAGCAACCATTGCTTGACCATCTGACCAAAGTCGTACGCGGTTTTGCGCCACATCGGGTTGCTCACCATGATGTGGCCTGGACATTCAGGATAGCCAAATGCCGACAAGGCTTGCGAGAAAGAAATGGACGTGGTGCCGGCACCCACAATGGTGACCCTGCCCGTGGAGGCATTGATCTTTGCCACTGCCTCATTTGAACTGTCAAAGACAAAATCAGCCGTGCTGGTAGACGTGGGTGGCTTCACGATGAATGACTCTTCGCCAAACGTGCGTTTTGCCAACGTCACCACGCCAAGCTTTGGTACAGCTTTCGCCACCTTGAGAGGTGTGGAAATAGAGGCCGCAGTGAAACCGGTGGTTGCCTCTTGCGAGACGGTGATCATGGTGGTGCCGGCGCCCACAACGGTGATCTTGCCTGATGCAGCACCCACCGTAGCCACGGTTGGATCTGACGAAGAATAGACAAATGGCGCGTTCGAGTTTGTAACAGGTTCGGTCAACAAATACGGCGCATCACCAAATACTGCTGGTTCGGCGATGAACTTGGTGATCAAGGTTTTCACCGGCTCAATTGCCTTGCTCTTCGATGACACGGTGGTGGTGGTAGTAGGTGCCACATATGGCTCATCGGCCTTGTACTCAGGATTTGCAAGATTGCGCTTCTCGAGTGCAGGCAGAGCCTCAATGGGCTTGCTCTCAAGTCCGGCTGGCGCCTTGAAAGTGGTGGAGTTCAGGTCCAGTGTCTCGGTGCTCACCGTTTTGGTTTCAACACCGGTTGCGGAGACTTCGCGCTTCACCACTTCACCACTTGCTGCAGCAACCAATGCGGTCACACCACCAGTTGCATCGGCCGTCACTTTTGCTGCTGGCGATTCTGGTGTGACTTCTTGTTTCACCACTTGACCGGTGGACGTGGTCACCGTGACTTCCACGGTTCCCGAAGAAGAGGTTTCCAACACGGCACCAGGACCCGAGGCCGTTGCCACCAAATTGCCCGATGCCAACGTGAGTTGTACCGATGGGTCTTTCGAGACGATCGATGATTCGCCCACTTCAACCGGGATGTTGGAATTACCGGGTGTGTTGACCTGAGCAATACCCGTTGGCGTCACTGCGAACAAGCTGGTGGTTCCGGAGAACTTCAGTTTGCTGCGTGCCTTCTTCTGCCCTGGCTTTGTGGGTGTATTGGGAATACGAATGAGATAGTCATAAGCGGACCGCTTCTGCGCCGCACTGAACAATCCACCGGCGCTTGGAAAGGTGAGGCCTTTCACCGGCTTCACCACCACACCACTACCCGGCTCCACGGTTCCGCCAGGTGTCAGCACCTGTCCGTTTGCTTCCACCGACCAGTCGAGGTTCGTTGTTCGTACCAACATGGTGGTGGTACTTGTCTTTGTTCCATCTCCGCAGAACGGACATGAACCACTGCGAGTCTCGAACGCTGTGAGATCCATGTCAGCGGGGCCTCCCGTCCACAAATTCGGATCGTTCTCTGGATTCTCTCCAGAGAAAGAAAACTTCCACTTCTTCGCTTTGAGATCGACGTCGACGTATCGGTTCTTGCCTGGCCAGTTGGTGTCGTACACCATGATGCGTGCGTTGTCCTTGGTGGGGAACTCCACTGCGTACGGCAGCAACGCATGTCCACCTTGAGGCACATACACGCCAAGGGTGTAATCAAGTTTTCCCGTCTTGAAGGTTTCAACGAGCGCGGAGATCTTTTCGTCGAGAGACTTGTTCAACCACTTTTCAACATCCGCTTGTGCCTCAGGTACAAACTGCGTGGCGACCGCACGCATGATTGCGTGAATGGTTTCATCTTGATCGGGAAGCTTCACGGTGGGCGGATTTGCCGCAGTATCAAAACGATTAAGTGCGACTGCTGCCAATCCTTCGCAATGGCCAGACGCGCGCGACTGATTCACCATTCGAGCGAACGCAGCAGCTTCTGCTGTGAGTTGGCAAGATGCACCCCGACCGCTGGCGCACACAGCCGGACCAGAACCAAACATGTTGGTCACATCGCTTGCATCGAATTCGTTCTTGTAAGCAGTAGCCGGAAAGTTCGGGAACGAGAAGCCGTTCTGAGCAACCTGCACCTTTGTGGCAACGGGTGAAAGGTCGACGGAACTTCCACCACCACATGCAGAAAGCGCAATACCAAGCCCAATGACAGCACCGAACACCACCTGTCGTCTGCGCACGACAGTGCGTTGGAGTCGGTGCCGCTCGGGCAATCTCTCCGTGCTGCGGATTCGAGACAGATTGAACACAGATTGAGACAAAATTCTACCGTCTAACAGTGTTCTAATAGTCGCAGACTGTTGGTTTACAAAAAGGTAAAACCTTTACGAAACAAGGCTCAGAGATTCTCGAGTGCTTGCTCTGCCGCCTGAATCAATGACTCCAGCGATTGTTCTTCTGCAACTGCTGCCAAATCGATACCCACGGCATGAGCCACTTTGGCAGTTGACGGACCAATTGCGACCACGCAGTGCGGGGTGTGCGTGCCGAAGGAATCGAACCATGCGGTGACCGCACTGCCGGACGCAAGCAACAAAACGTCTGCGTTCAGAGCTGGATCTTTCATGTCCTCCGTGGGTCGCAACGACACCGTTTGATACGCCACCACCCGAGTCACGCTCCACCCTTTGGTTGCAATGGCATCTGACAACGATTCGTCTGCCAGATTTCCCTGCACCACCAGCACGGTGCCCGCACCCGCAGGGAACTGTTCGGCCAACACGTCTGCTCGTGCAGGTTCCGCAATCAAGGAAGCAGTAACGCCCAGCGAACGTGCCGTTGCTTCACCCACTGCGGCAATGTGTGGGAATCGCTGCTCATCTCCTGCTGCCTGCGCAGCAGAGAAGAATGGTGCAACACGGTCAGCACCATTCGGAGATGTAACAACTATCCAGTCGAACTCGTGGAAACGGTGCAGCACTTCATCGCGTTCACGACCTTCATCATCCGGCTCCGCGATTGCGATGAGAGGCACCTCCACCACATTGGCTCCGCGCGCCTCCAGGAGACGTCGCAGTGATTCGTTCTGCGCAATGGAGCGAGTGATCACCACATTTCGACCATTGAGCGAACTTGTCATTACTTGCTACTTATTCGTTCGGCAAGTAGGCGACGGCATTTCACGGCAGCGTCAATACCAACAGCGATGTGATCATCGGAAGCACTCACGGCGCCTTCTATCTGCACCGTCTGTTCACCATCGTCGCTGGCCATGAATGCATGGAACAACCCATCCGGCGTGAAGTGTGCTGCAACGGGAAGTGAACAGCCAGCACCGAGTTCAGCAAGGAACGCACGTTCAGCTTCCACTGCTCGGCGACTTGCTGCGTGGTCAATTTTCGAAAGGATGGTGAGCGTGTGAACGTCACCCTCGCGGGCTTCCACAGCGACAGATCCCTGACCCACCATTGGTACGGCGACATCGATGGGCAACACTTCCGCAATGTTTTCCGTGAGCCCAAGTATTTCCAGAGCGGCAATTGCCATCACAATGGCTCCACCCTCTGGCACCTTTGACAAGCGAGTTTGAATGTTGCCGCGCAGGTCCACGAACTGCAGGTCGGGCCGCAAACGAGCCAACTGCGCTTTCCGTCGCACTGATCCAGTGGCCACGGTGGCCCCATGCGACAGTTCGCTCAGGCTCTTGCCCACCAATGCATCGTTCGGAGTTCTGCGTTCGCCAATGGCGCCGATCACCAACCCCTCAGCAGGCTGCGATGGCAAATCCTTTGCTGAATGAATGGCGATGTCAGCACGTCCATCAAGAACCGCGCGTTGTACTTCTTTCACGAAAACGCCTTGTCCACCCATTTGATGAAGAGGCGTTGTTGCGTTGAGATCACCTTGTGTGTCCACGTAGACATACTCAACATCAACATCGGGAGACGTGTTCGTGATGAGCGATGCAACGAACTCAGACTGAGCACGTGCCTGCGCACTGGAACGGGTTGCGATACGAAGGGTGGACATAAGTGTGTTTAGTCGAGATTAAACAAATCTCGCACCGCCGCGGACAAGCGTTCTCCCTGCGGGGTTCCAGCGGCTTCACGCAAACGAACCGACGGCGTGTGCAGCAATTTGGCCGCAATGCCCTTGGTGACGGTGTCCACCAATTCACGCTGCTCTGGCGTGAGGTCTCCCAGTCGGGCACTGAACCGTTCCAGTTCTGAGGTACGCAAACCTTCCACTACCTCGCGCAACTGCGCGACAAGCGGAGCTGCTTGACGTTGCACCTGATCATTGTTGAAGCGTTCCACTTCTTCATTGATGATGGATCGCACCTGGTCAACTTCGGATGCACGCGATTCAATTCCGCGCTGCGCCCATTCACTGAGGTGATCAAGATCGCGCAATGTGATGCCGGGTAATTCGCCCACCGATGCTTCAACGTCACGAGGCAGGGCGATGTCAACGATGAGCAGAGGTGACTCAATGCCCACGCGTGCGTTCTTCATGAGTTCGCGCGTGATCACAGTGGAACCTGCACCTGTGCAAGCGATGACAACATCTGCAGCCGACAACTCGGTTTCCAGGTTCTCAAAACGCGATACGCGTGCGCCCACCTTTTCGGCAAGCGCTGCTCCGCGGGATTCCGTGCGGTTCACAACGGTGATGTGTGCGACACCTTCACGCGAGAGTGCCGCTGCGACACCTTCACCCATTTCACCAGCACCCACTACCAACACTCGTTTACCCGAGATAGAGCCCAGGATGTCTTCTGCCATTTCCACTGCCGCATGGGACATGGATGCAGTGGAACGACTGATGCCCGTTTCGGTACGTGCGCGCTTGCCCACTTCCAATGCATAACGGAACAGCAAATTCAATGAACTGCGGGCGGAACCTTCGTTCATCGCAGTTTCCCATGCATCGCGTACCTGACCGACAATTTCCGACTCACCCAACACGGCTGAATCGAGACCTGCCGCAACTTCGAACAGGTGCTTGACGGCTTCGTCCTCGAACTGGCTGTACAGATGTGGGGCGATGTCCTCCGTGGGAATTCCACTTGTCTCGCGCAAGAACTCACAGATGTCGTCGTACGCGGAGTGGAAACGTTCGGCCACCACATACACCTCAGTGCGATTGCACGTGGAGAGCACCACTGCTTCACGAATGTCATCGCGCAAAGTGAGATCGCGCAATGCATGCGGCATGGCGGTCTCGTGAATCATCAACTTCTCAAGCAGCTGCACCGGACCGGTGCGGTGATTGATGCCGATGACCACGATGGACATGTTGATTTACGCGCTGACCGAATCGGAAGAGTCGCCCGTCTCAACAGCACGCAAGCCGTTGTTTCGGGTTTGTTCGTAATAGCTGAGAATCTGCAGTTCAAGTGCCAAGTCCACCTTGCGCACGTTGACACCTCTCGGAACTGAAATCACAGTCGGAGCAAAGTTCATGATGGAGCCAATGCCGGCGCGCACCAGAGAATCTGCAGCTTCTTGTGCGTGCTGCGCAGGAGTGGCGATGATGCCAATGCTCACCGCCTTCGACGAGGCAATCTGTTGCAGTTCGTCCGCATGGCGAACGCGAACTCCGCCCACCAACTGACCAATCTTCGATTCGTCCTTGTCGACGACACCCACCACATGGAAACCTCGCTCGGCGATGCCGGTGAAGTTTGCAAGCGCCTGGCCGAGGTTGCCCGCACCAACGATGACGACGGGCCACGATTGATTCAAACCCAACTCGCGTTGAATCTGATACGTGAGGAACTTCACTTCGTAACCAACACCACGAGTGCCGTAGGTACCGAGATAGGACAAATCCTTTCTCACCTTGGCGGCGTTCACTGCTGCAAGTTCAGCCAACTGTTCGCTGGAGACTTGGGTGACATCGTCGTTGGTGAGGTCAACGAGGATGCGCAGATAGATGGGGAGGCGTCCGAGAGCAGCCTCAGGAATACGGCGGCGGGGGGTGTCCGACATGCCCTTCCACGCTATTACCTAGTGCATACATTCACGAACTCCGTTGGGGCTCCCCTAGCCTTTATGGGCGTGACCTTGAACACTGCCCTGGCTGCCATGTCGGCCATCATCTCGGTCGCATTCGGACTCAGCACCCTCGACCGCTGGTTGCGCCGCCGCCGCCCGCATGAACTGGCCTGGACCATTGCCATGGGTCTCTTCGCCATCGCCTCTTTGTCGCTGTGGTGGGCCGAGGCACGTGGCTGGAGCACCACGTCGTTTCGTATGTTCTTCCTGTTCGGCGCGATCGTCAATGTCCCCTGGCTCGGATTGGGTTCGGTGTATCTCTTGGCTGGCCCCACTGCTGGGCGGGTCACCACTCGCGTGCTCCTTCTCTTCAGTGGCTTCTCAGCTGGCGTGGTGATCATGGCGCCCATGCACGGCACCATTGACCCTCAAGAACTTCCGAAGGGATCCGACATGTTCGATGCATTACCGCGGGTGCTTGCTGCCGTGGGTTCTGCAGTACCCGCAATGGTCATCTTCTGTGGAGCGGCATGGTCGGCGTGGCGCGTTCTTCGCGGCGCAACTCCGGCGCTCACCTCTTCTGCAACACGTCATGTCCGTTCGGCACGCATGTTGGCACTGGGCAACATTCTCATTGCTGCTGGCGCCGCAATACTCTCCGCAAGTGGCTCACTCGCAGGCCGCCTTGGAGCAGACAGATCATTTGCCATCACACTCACCATTGGCATCAGTGTGTTGTTCGGTGGATTCTTGGTGGCAAGCAACGCCACTACTTCAACGCGAAGCGTTGCACCTTTCCGCTGATGTTGCGTGGAAGTGAATCCACTAGCAACACCTTCGACGGACACTTGTAGCGAGCCAATTTCGTACGGCAGAAATCAATAATGGCGTCTTCGTCGAGATGAACCCCATTGCGGGCCACCACATATGCACGTACCGTTTCACCTGTGTGCGGATGAGCAGTACCCACCACCGCCACCTCGGCAATATCGGGATGCGTTGCCAATATGTTTTCAACTTCAGCAGGAAACACGTTGAAGCCGGACACGATGATGAGATCCTTCACTCGGTCCACCATGAACAAGTGGCCGGAATCATCGACCACTGCGATGTCACCGGTCTTCAGCCATCCGTCGCGTGTCAACACACGAGATGTTGCTTCTGGATCATTGAGATAGCCAGCAAAAATGTTCTCGCCGCGAATCCAAATTTCGCCACTGTCACCAAGAAGAACATCGCCGCCATTCTCATCAACAATGCGCAATTCAATTCCTGGTACGGGCCGCCCAATGGAACCAGGGACCCATTCAGTGCCAATGGCCGTGGTGACAACGGGTGACGCCTCGGTGAGGCCATACCCCTCGAACACCTGCAGACCAAAACGTGCACTCAGCGATTGGCTCACCTGTTCTGGCAACTTTGCTGCACCTGACAGCGCGAGACGAACACCTGCAAATGAATTGCGGGTGGGATGATCAAGTTGTGCAAGCGCCATCCACATGCTGGGCGCACCAGGTATCACAGTGATGCCGCGCTCCTCAATGGTTTCGATGGTGGCAATTGGGTCAAATCGCTGAATGAGCACCACGGATGCTCCGCTGGCAAGCGCAGTTCCAATCACAACATTCAGTCCAAAAATGTGGAACAACGGGAGAACGCCAAACACCACGTCATCTGATGTGAGATGTTCGGCCACGTTTGCCTGACGAATGTTGGTGAGCAAGTTGTTGTGCGTGAGAATTGCGGCCTTCGGCGCACCGGCAGTTCCGCTGGTGAACATGTACACACACGGATGAGTGGCTTCAACATCGACAATTGGCGAAGCCTGACTATGCAGCAACGAATCAAGAGTGATTGCATTCACTATTGCGTGACCTTCGGTGGCAATCACCACGCGAACCGCAGACCTAGTTGCGGAAGGAATTGCCTCCCACATGGCAGCGGCCGCTGGCTCAATGACAACGACTGTGGGTTGCACCACATTCAGTTCGCCTTCAATCTCCGGTGCGGGGCTGGTGGGATTGAGTGGAGAGACAATGGCTCCAACGCCTATTGCCGCTAGATACGACACCACGAAGTAGCGACTGTTGCCACACAACAATGCGACAACATCACCTTTGCCAACTCCCAACTTGGTGAGTTCAGTGCGCAGTGAACCCACTTGCTCGCGCAATGCACCGTACGTGGTGGGACGTCCGCGACTAATGAGCGCAACCGCATCGTCCGGGTGATTCTCGATGATGTGCGAAAGATTCACGATGTAGACCCCCTACTTCATCATCAACAAGTTGATGATTCCGGCAGCCATGATGACGCCAATGAGAAGAGCGATGGTGAGAGTGGTGGCAGGACGCACATTGGCACCTTACTGTTTCGTGCGCAGGGTGACGGACGAGGTGGAAACGCCCGATTCCCCTGCATAAATGGCCACTGCATCTCCGGCCTGCAGACGCAATTCGGCGGCAGCTGAACCGCGGTCGACGGCCAAGGCGAGCATGCCGTACGAGTCAACAACGGCCCCCACGGCACCACCCTCTATTTCGGCAAAGTGCGAAACCACCCGTGCGCTACGCACCTCTTCGTCGATCACAATGCGCAATACCGCGCCCAATGCCTGCACGTCTTCTGGCCCGGCATTGAGTTGGCAATTGCCAAAAGCATCCACCCAGGTGACCTCACACTTCAGTCCGGCGCCAAACGTTTCGTGCGTGGCGTCGGTGGGAATGGGCACCAGACCTGGCATCACGCTGGCAGTATCAATCTCGCGCCCCACTTCTTCCAATGGTCCGCCATTGCACAAGAAAGCAGCAACGGGCGCGAACACATCGCGACCAGCAAACGTGGTACCCGGAGCGGATAGGTGCAACTCGATATTGCTGAGTTCGAATGCACGTTCTGCCCCGCCCGCCATGGCTGCGGCAGAAGTGAGCAAACCATTGTCGGGTCCGAGCAAAATGCCTTGTCCGCCTGCAACTTCAATGGCGATTGCCCGGCGAGAAGAGCCCACGCCTGGGTCCACCACTGCAATCACAATGCCCGCGGGCACATATTGAATGGCGCGTGCCAACGCCAGTGAACCTGCGCGAACGTCGAACGCTGGCACGCCATGTGTGAGGTCGGTGATGCGCACGTGCGGAGCCATGTCGGCAATCACACTCTTCATCACGCCAACGAACTCATCGTTCGTTCCGTAATCAGTGAGAAGAGAAATGTGCGAATGCATGGCGTGAGGTTATTGGGACGTAACGCAATCCAAATGAGTGGAGAAAAACGAGGAGGGCCGGTGCCAACCCCCCGACGGCACCGGCCCTCTCGGCGCTGCTCATTGCTGAGCGCGACTCCCAGAAGTGGTTTCCCAGTTCTGGTGACCTGTGTCACAGAATACACCCGCACACTGCAAATCGCGAAATCTCCTTGTGAAAATTTCGACGGATTTATTTGCCCATTTCCGCACTGCGTGCGGCTGCGGCCTTCACCACGTTGTGCATGGTTTCACGAAGTCCTGCGTTCTCAAGCACGGCAAGACCAGCGGCTGTGGTTCCGTTCGGAGAGGTCACACGTTCACGCAAAGTTGCGGGACTTTCCTCTGATTCCGAAAGCAGAATGCCTGCACCACGGAACAACTGGCGCACCAACACATCGGCAACATCGGTGGGTAGCCCCGCTTCTATGGCAGCAGCCAGCATCGACTCGGCCATCAAAAAGATGTATCCAGGTCCCGATCCCGCTACGGCAGTGACAGCGTCCATCTGTGATTCGGGTACTCGAACAACCACGCCCACGGCACTCAAAATGGTTTCGGCCCACACGAAATCGTCTTCGGTGCATGTATCACTTCCGCAAATGGCAGTGACCCCTTCACGCACCAACGCAGGGGTGTTGGGCATGGCACGAATGGCTGCAGTTCCCTGTCCTGCGGCTTCCTGCAAAGTATTCACTGAGATTCCGGCGGCGATGGAAAGAACACGACGAATGCCAAGTCCCGATGCCTGTGCACACACATTGGCGACATCGCCCGGCTTCACTGCAATCAGTGCGCCTTCACCACTCACAATGACATCGCTGGTGCGCACACCAAATTCCGCCTCTAAATGCTCACGTTTTCCCGCATCAAGTTCGACCACGGTGATGTGCTGCGCATTCCATCCACCATTCACCAATCCGCCCACCAATGCGGTGCCCATGTTGCCGCCGCCGATGATGACGAGTTTCGCAGTGCCAGTAGTCATGCTCTGAGACTAATGGTGTGGGTGCCGGGGTAGGACGGCTTCCCCGACCACCCTTCCCCGGCGCATGTCATGTGGACACACGCAGGCTCTGAACGGAATGTGGCCCGCAACCTATTTGTTGAAGCGGCTGGCGAAACCGATGCGAATGATGGAAGGAAAGATTTGTTCCACGTACGCGTACAACGTGCCAATGATGCGATCTAGTTCTTGTTCGTCAATCACACGAATGGGAAGTTCACCGCGCAAGAAAACCGCATCTTCCACACCAATGGAAAAGTGTGCACCCACCAAAGTCTCATTGCGACGCAGCAAGTTTTCATACAGAAGTTGAGCATTCTCCTCGGGTGCGGGCATCACATACGTTTCGTACTTCAATGTTCGCTGTCCGAGTTGCAACCAGACGGTGGTGAATTCCTTTTCGTCGCCGCGCATGCGCACATACCAACGATGTTCACCAGGTTCGCCCTGATCAACGGCAACGATGACGTCGTAACGCTCTTTGATGGCGTGAAGCCAACTGGTGATGTTGATTTCCAACAATTCCAGATCAGCAGTACCGAACAATTCGCTCATGCCGACCTACTTGCACACAACGCGGTCGCGGGACGTGAGATCTGCGTATGCACGACGCAACCGGGCTGCTGCGAAACTCCAGGTGTATCCGCGTGCACGTTCTGCGGCATCGAACGACATGCGTGTTGCCAACGAATTGTCGTCGAGAATGGTGGCCATGTGACGGGCGAACAATTCAGGGTTTCTATCGGGCACCAAGTACCCCGTGCGACCGTGCTCCACAATCGTGAGCAATCCGCCCACGGCATTCGCAATCACGGGCGTACCGCATGCTGCTGCTTCAAGCGCAACAAGGCCGAAACTTTCACTGCGGCTGGGCACCAACACCGCATCGGCGGCGCGATAGTAGGTGGACAACATGTGGTGCGCCTGCGGCTCCACCATGCGCACTTGGTCGTTCAAACTGAATTCGTCAATCAGTGAATTGATGTAGTGAATTTCGCGCTCACCATCGGTGCCGCTTGCGCCGCCCACTATCAACAACTGCGCGTCCTTGCGGTTCAATGCAGCCAACGAACGCACCGCAACATCGGCACCTTTCAATGGCTGAATTCGACCGACGAACAACAACACGGGGCCATCGCCCAGCCCGAGTGCCTTGCGAGCACCACGCTTGTCACCCGGAGCAAAGAATGCATGCTCCACACCAGGCGCAACGATCTCTATGCGCCCTGGCGGGTTGCCGTACAACTCGATGAATTGACGTTCTTCCTCGGTGCAACTCACGCAGATGGCATCCGAACAACCGATGATTTCCGTTTCGGCTTTTTCGCGCAACTCGGGTTCTGGGTCGCCACCCAACGCCTTCACGCGAGCGAACGTGTGGAACGTGCTCACCAATGGAACGTTCAATTCGTGCTTGATGGAGTGTCCACTCAGGCCACTCAACCAGTAATTGGCGTGCACAATGTCGGTGCCGCCTTGGGCATTGATGTGATGCAACACATTGTCGGTGAACTCGGGGACAACATCAACCAAGTGTTCTTTCGGCAGGTCCACCGGACCCGCGGGAATGTGCACCACCTTGTGGTTGGGCTCCACCAAGATTTCTTTCGGTAGATCCTTGTCCCAGGTTCGCGTATATGTGGTGCAATCAACGCCAGCGTGTGCCAATGCAGAAACAAGTTCGCGTACATACACGTTCATTCCGCCACCATCACCCACGCCAGGCTGGGCAAGCGGAGAAGTGTGAAGCGAGAGAATGGCAACACGACGCATGCGTGTCTCAACCTATCTAGGGGGCTATTGATTCCCTTGTTCGGACGGCGCACTCTCTGGTGCAACACCGACAAACGAGCGATACACCGACAAAAGGCTGGCCTTTTGCTCGTTGCTCAGGCGTTCATCATTCATAATCGCCTCGGGCACCGAGCTGGCCACCGGTGGTGCGCCATCGAGAATGCCGGCACGAACGTACAGCGTCTCTGCAGAAATCTCTAATGCTCGTGCGATTTGCTGAAGAATGTCGGCGGACGGACGGCGAATACCGCGTTCAATCTGTGAGAGATACGGATTCGACACACCAGCTGACTTGGCCAAGTCACGAATGCTCTTTTGCGCAGTTTCACGTTGTTGACGAATGAATTCACCAACGTCGTGCAACGTTTCACCTGGACGCAACACCATGGGAATTACTTGTCCTGAACCACGGCACCGGCGCCGCCTTCACGCACACGTTTCACCAATTCAGCAGTGAGAGCATCGATCTTGTCGAACAGTTCATGACGGAGTTGCGAACACGTTTTCTCGAACATGCTCAACGCATTGATCAATTCTGAGAGATCTTTGTCGGTGAGATTCTCCATTGATTCGAACTGGTACTGCGCGCACACCGCGTCGAGTTCCTGCACCAACGGATGATCGGCGGGAATGTTCGTTTCACGTGGTGGCCGCGCACTGCCACCGCCGTGCTGCTGACCGAACACATCGGCCAATCGTTCGGCCAATGATTCAACGGGGGCATCGCTACCACTGGCGCGACGACGCTCCTCATCTTGCGCAAGATCCAAACGACCCTGCGCCAAACGACGCACGAATGAAATGGCGTCTTCTTCACCTTGCAGTGCATTGCGCTGTGAGCGAATTTCGGCGAGCGTGAGTGGTTGTTCGCTTGACATCACATTCCTCCCGAGACCGGCGGCAACACCGCCACCTCATCTTTATCGCCCACGGGCTGCGAGCGTGGCACTTCTTCCCCATTCACCCACACCTTGCTCATGGCAATCACGGCCCCCAATGCCTGGCCGAATTGCTCCACGGCGTTGCACAACACGTCATCCACCGTGGAACCCTGCACCACGGCACTTCCAGTACCCGCGGCTTCTCGCGCTTGGGCAAAAAATCGAATGGTGGGCACGGGGTGAATGGTAACGGTGACCCACACCCACCCTCGCACCTACAATTACAGGGTGAGTTCCCCTACCCGCATCCTCATGCTGCGCCATGGCCAAAGCGAATGGAATGCCGCCGGTCGTTGGCAGGGTCAGGCCGATATTGAACTCACCGACCTCGGATACGAGCAGGCCCGTCGCGCAGTGGAGAAGTTGGGCATGTTCGATGCCATTGCATCTAGCGACCTTCGCCGCGCCCGTATGACCGCCACCATCATCGCTGAAGGCCTCGGCGTGGGATTGCTGCCACCCGATGAGCGTTTCCGCGAAACCCATGTGGGTGAGTGGCAGGGTCTTACACACGACCAGATCGAACGTGACTGGCCCTCGTATTTGGAGACACATCAACGTCCGCCGGGTTTTGAATCAGACGAGTCCATCATTGAACGTGTTTCCGCCGGTCTCTTTGACCTTGCAGATCAATTTCCAGGTGGCGAACTGTTGTGTGTTGCACATGCCGGCGTCATTCGCGTCATGCGTAGAGCACACGGTGTTGCAGATACGCGCATCACCAACCTCGGTGGTTGTTACTACACCATCAATCCAAAGCATCACACTCCCATTGAGATACACGAAGTGGTGGACCTCTTTGCGTCCGACGAATATCTTCGTTCCAACAGCGCACGCCCTGTGTTGACAGAGGGCGAAGAGCTGTAACGAATGTTCGCTCGTTTCATTGATTCCTCGTACGCACCCGTTGTACGCAAGAACTTGGACCGACTGGTGTGGAGTCGCCTTATCTCCAATGCCTGCTATCGATTCGCCCCGCCATTCATTGCTGTCATTGCAAGAGGTCTGAACGTTTCGGTCACGCAAATGGGCATTGCATTCACCGTGGGAGAATTCGCAGGCCTCAGTTCACCTTTGCTGGGGCGCTTCGTGGACAAGAACAATCGAATCGTCAGCATGACAATTGGCATGGTGGGTATCGCACTCGCAGTGATTGGTGCCGCAACCTCCACCACACTTGTGCAGTTCGCCATTTCCATGCTGCTGATGAGTGGTTGCAAGGTGCTGTTCGATACCGCACTCATCGTGTGGGTCAATGATCATGTCCCATACGAGCGCCGCGGTCGCATTGTGGGTGTGATTGAAACGTCATGGGCCCTGAGTTTGTTCATTGGGGTTGCTCTCATGGGGCTCGCCACTGCGGTGTTCTCGTGGCGTATTGGTTTTGCCGTGGGCGCTGTTGGAATGCTCATTTCTGGTGGCCTCGTATTGGCCGCACTTCCCCGTCATGAAGCACATGCGCCCGTGTCAGAACACCGCCGTGGCGCCATTCCGCGCAATGGCTATTTGGTGTTCGCGTGTTCCTTCCTTCTCATGGCCGCCACCCAGTGTCTGGGCATCACCTTTGGTCCATGGTTCGAGGATGAATTCGGATTCTCCAGCGGCGCACTCATTGCGGTGGTCATCGTCCTGGGCATTTTCGAACTTTCCTCCAGCATCAGTAGTTCTCGTGTGACGGACAAATGGGGCAAAGAAAACAGTGTGCTGCGCGGTGCCGCACTGATGGTGGTGGCGGCACTTCTCATGGGCATCGGCGCGCACGTGTCATTTGTTGCAGTTCCCATGCTTGTGTTGTTCATTCTGGGATTTGAGTTCGCACTGGTCAGCATGTTGCCACTGGCCGCGAACATTGTGCCTTCGGCCGGGGGCATTGGTTTGGGCCTCACCGTTGGCGCAGGTACATGTGGCCGCGCGGTGTTCAGCACCATCACCACTTCGTTGTACGACCACGTGGGTCCCATTGGTCCGGCTGTCATTGCCGCAGCACTTTCAGCACTCACCGTTGTGGCGATGAGTGCCTACAAACGATCGCTGCGATAACCGTTGGTGATGGGCATGCGGCGGTCCTTGCCGAACGCCTTTGTGGAAATGCGAACACCGGGCGCGCACTGACGACGCTTGTATTCGTTCACATCGACCAAACGTGCGATACGTGCGACCACGGCGGCATCGAAACCGCGAGCAATGATCTCTGGCACCGTGAGGTCGTCGTCTATGTAATGACGCAGAATGGGATCGAGGTCTTCGTATGCAGGAAGACTCTGGTCGTCTCGTTGGTCGGGTCGCAGCTCTGCTGATGGTGGCTTGTTGATGACTGTTTCCGGAATGATTTCCTTGCCCGTGCGGTCGTTGATACGACGGCACAACGCAAAAACATGCGTCTTCAACACGTCTTTGATCGGCGCGTAACCACCGGCGGAATCGCCGTAAATGGTGAAGTATCCAACAGCCATCTCACTCTTGTTGCCGGTGGTCAGCACCATCCAACCAAACTTGTTCGACAACGCCATGAGAGTCATGCCGCGACAACGGCTCTGCAAATTCTCTTCGGTGAGATCCGGCTCGCGGTTGACGAATGACGGCTGCAACATCTGCAAATAGGCCGTGAATGCAGGCTCAATGGAAATAACCCTGTAATCAATTCCCAACGTGCGCGCCAACTGCTCGGCATCGTGCAACGAACCTTGGCTGGAATAACGCGATGGCATGGCCACACCGTGCACATTCTCTGCACCCAATGCATCCACTGCTATCGCCGCGATGATGGACGAGTCAATGCCACCAGAAAGTCCGATCACCACACTGGAAAAGCCGTTCTTTCGTACGTAGTCGCGAGTGCCAATCACCAAAGCGTTGTACACGCGATCAAGATCACCATCGAAAGACTCAATGCGCGATGGCAACACCGCACCATCTGCAGCGACTTCAACAATGGCGAAGTCGCTCGCAAACGACTTCAGTCGACAGGCCACGTCTCCTGCGGCAGTGATGACAACACTGGAACCATCGAAAATGAGTTCGTCTTGTGCGCCCACTTGGTTCACGTAGACAATGGTGCTGCCCGTTTGCGCTGCGCGCTCTTTCAGCATGTCTTCACGCGCAACATGCTTGCCGTCGTGGAATGGCGAACCATTCAGATTCAAAAGAACTCGTGCACCATTTGCTGCTTGTGCCGCCACCGGGCCATTCGCGAACCAAATGTCCTCACAGACAGACACGCCCACTTGCACGCCATTGATTTCAAACATGCCAGCCGGTGCGCCATTCGCCATTGCGGGGCCAGGCATGAAATAGCGCTCTTCATCGAACACCGCATAGTTCGGCAACAACATCTTCTTGTAGACGCCCACCACTTCACCGTTCACGCACACAGCAGCTGCGTTGTACAACGCGCCCTCTTCTGCATGCACGAAACCGACCACTGCCGCGCATGCACCCGTCTGTGCAGCGATGCGATGCATGACATCACGATTGTGTTGCACGAATGCGCTCTTCAACAGCAAGTCCTCGGGCGGATACCCCGTGATCGTGAGTTCAGTGAACACCACCACGTTGCATCCGGCCTCAGCGGCTCGGGCGTAGTCGGCCAGAATCAACGCCTCATTTCCCGTCAGGTCGCCCACCACGGGGTTCACCTGAGACAGCGCAATTTTCAGCCCCTGGCCGAAGGTGGTGGAAATTGCGGAGGTCACGCCCGAAAGGCTAACCACCCCCACCCTGAAACCCTGATGCCACAAGGGTCTGGGGGCATTTAACACACGGTTCACAATTAGGAAAAGGAAGAGCAACCCCAACCTGACATCCTGTATTCATCGCAAACGGGACTTGTCCCTGAAATACAAGGAAGCCACCATGCCAATTCAGGCCGAATACATCTGGATCGACGGAACGTCACCCACCCCCCTGCTTCGTTCGAAGACCAAGGTCATCCCCGATTTCGCCGGCGCAATCTCCGATGTCCCCATGGATGAGTGGGGCTTCGACGGCTCCTCCACTAACCAGGCTGAAGGTGGCGCATCTGACTGCATCCTTCGCCCCGTGTTCCAATGCCCAGACCCCATCCGTGGCGGCAAGAACGTTCTCGTGTTGTGCGACGTGTACAACGTGGACGGCACACCACACCCCACGAACACCCGCGCCAAGTGTGCAGAGGTGCAGGCAAAGTATGCAGACCAAGACATGTGGTACGGCATCGAGCAGGAATACACCATGCTTCGCCTCGACGGCAGCCCATACGGTTTCCCCGTGGGCGGCTTCCCCAAGCCACAGGGTCCGTACTACTGCGGCGTCGGTGCAGGTCGCGTTGTTGGTCGTGAAATCATCGAAGAGCACACCCAGGCATGTATTGATGCAGGTCTTCTCATCTCTGGCACCAACGCCGAAGTGATGCCTGGCCAGTGGGAATTCCAGATTGGACCAGGAAACGCACTTGAAGTTTCCGACCACATGCACGTTGCACGTTGGTTGCTCCACCGCATCGCAGAGGACTACGACGTGGTCATCTCGTTCGACGCAAAGCCAATGAAGGGTGACTGGAACGGCGCTGGTGCGCACACCAACTTCTCCACCAAGGCAATGCGCGAGAGCTACGACGCAATCATTGCTGCTTGCGAGAAGCTCGGCACACGCGTCATGGAACACGTGGAGAACTACGGCGACGACATCCAGAGCCGTCTCACCGGCAAGCACGAAACAGCTCCTTGGAACCAGTATTCATACG
>JALQYL010000002.1:0-29214 GCA_023254135.1 Ilumatobacteraceae bacterium
CTCCGACGGCGTCTGCTGCCATGTCGGAGAGCGTGTAGGGAACGGGTGGTGGTGGATCACCCATCATGGCGGCCATCACCACTTTGTCGACATCGACCATGACGCCATCGTGCTTGTAGCTGAGGCCACAATCGCGATTGTCGAAACGCACCACGTGGAATCCCTGGTCCACGAAGAGCTTCATGAAGTCCTCGTTCCACGCGGTCAGTTGCGCGCCGAATCCCATGATCCACAAGAGCGTGGGGTGCGATGGGTTCCCCATCGTGTCGTATTCGATATTGATGCCAGTGGGCAGGACTGCTTGTGCCATTTCTCTATTCTCACAGGTTGCGGCACCCCTGCGACAAAGCGGACGGATTATCCGAGAAGACGGCGTTTCTGCGACTCGAATTCCTCATCGGTGAGGGTGCCGCGGTCTCGAAGGGCCTCGAGTTTCTCTATCTCGGAGGCCACGCTGCGCATGGATGGCGCCGAAGTAAACGAACTGGCACCCAGGTTCTGCATGGCGGAGTGAATGATGTTCTGCACCGACTCGGGCTGCGAAATGTCGGAGAAGCGTTGCTGACCGTCTTTTCCGCCTGACTCAATCAGCAATGTGCCCACACCGATGAGGCGCTCAAAAATTCCCTGCTCAAAATTCACGTTGTTCACTTTTTCAAGCGGAATTTCTATTCCGTCGCGCGCCACCACGCCCTGGCGATAGATGAGACGATGCGACGTCACCACGAAGTACGTGGTGCGCCATTTGATGACAGTGACAATGAGCCACGCCGCCAGAACGAGCGTGAGGAAGAACAACGGATAACGCAGCACGGTTTCCACATTCCCCGACGTTTTCCCCAGGGCGAACATTGCGAGAACGAACGAACCAAACAGCGACAATGCCTGAGGTCCGTAGTACCACCAGTGGGGATGCAGGTCGAGCACCATGGATTCGTAGTCGTTCAACAATCGTTTCGGGAAGGGCATGGAGCGAAGGCTAACAACGCCTAGTTTCTTAGGGTGCGATTGAACGACTCCTCCCCCTCTCAGCCTTCGCACACGGCAGATTCCGTACTCGCAGGCCTTGATGCCGACCAGCGCACTGCTGTCACCGCACCCGTGGGAATTGTGGTGGTGCGAGCCGGAGCAGGTTCTGGCAAAACCACTGTTCTCACGCGCCGCATCGCATGGCGTGCGTTGAATGAGACCGCAGACATCGAACGCACATTGGCCATCACATTCACACGCCAAGCCGCCACCGAGATGCGCACGCGACTTGCGAAATTCGATCTTGATGGCCGCCCCGTGATTGGCACATTCCACGCCGTGGCGCGTCGTGTGATGATGCAGTATCTGGAAGATCGCGGCAAAACAGCGCCAGTCATCGTGAACAATCGTGCCGCACTGGTTCAGCAGTGCATGACCGCCGATGAACGCAAGATCAGCTTGTACGACGTGCTGGCAACCATTGACTGGGCACACGCGCGCATGAAAAGCCCCACCAACATTGTGGAAGCTCTCACAGCGCCCGATGCAATCACTCCGCCAATGCCCGCTCGTCGCTTTGCAGACGTGTTTGCTGCGTACGAACAATTGAAGAAAAAGCGCGGCGTTATTGACCTGAACGACTTCATGACCGCTGTGGTGAACGACGCAGCGAAAGATCAACGTCTGCGCGAATCCATTCGTTTTCAGTTTCGCCACATCTCAGTAGACGAAGCACAGGACATGAACCCATTGCAGTATGAGTTCTTAAAGGTGCTGTTACCCGCTACTCCTGACCTGTTCTTGGTGGGCGACCCCAACCAAGCCATTTATGGTTTCAACGGTGCCGACAAGAACTTGTTTGACGCACTGCCCACTCTCACTGCTGGCGCACATGTGGTGTCGTTGCCATCGAACTATCGATGCACGCCAGAGATTGTGGATGCTGCCGTTGCTGCGCTCGCAAAAGACAACCAGATGGCAGATGCCGTGTCACGTCGTGCCAGCGGCGCAGCAGTTCGATACGAGCGTTGCGCCGACGATGGTGCGGAGCGTCAACTCATATTCCGTTCGGTACTCCGCGCACACTCGTCCCATCGTGCATGGAGCGATATTGCAGTGCTTACCCGCATCAACTCACACGGCGATGCGATTCGCGAAGAACTAACTCGCGCAGGAATTCCGGTGCGTTCGTCGCGTCGTGGTGGCGAATGGGGTCGCGCTGTTGCCAGTGCCACCGAATGCACCGGAAGAGACGACCTGAACGAATTCGCCGCAGACATCCTGGATACGGGGGATTACGACAAGGACAGCGCCGATTACCGCGTTGCACTTCAGGTGCGCAAGTTCCTGGATGAAAATCGTTCCGGAATGGTGAATGGTCGCGCGTTTGGAACATGGCTTTCTACCTCTGCAGATGTTGAAGAATCCGATGGAGTGGAAGTGCTCACGTTCCATGCAGCCAAAGGTCGCGAATGGAGTTTCGTTGTTGTTGCCGGCGCCGACAAGGGACTGCTCCCCTTCGTGCGTGCTCGTACTCCACAAGCCAAGAGCGAGGAAGCACGTCTCGCCTACGTGGCGTTCACTCGCGCTGCCGATGAATTGATGGTCACATGGGCAGATATTCGCAATGGTCGAAAGTCTGGACCTTCTCCTCTGCTGCCAGCGCTCAGCACCGCAGGTCGTATTGTCGACCCACCCACCAGGGACTTTCGCCGCTTGGCCGCATCATCACGCCCGACGAAAGATCCTTTGGCGGGAGCGCTGAAACTGTGGGGCGTGAAGAAGTCTGCAACGTCAGGAAGTCATCCGCTCACTGATCGGCAAATCAAAGAGCTGGCGCGACGAAAGCCCACAACAGTGCAACAGATTGCTGAGATCGTCGACGACATCTTCGCCAATCGGTTCGGCGAGGAAGTACTCGCCATCATTGCCAGCGCACAGCGCTAACAACGTTATAGACGCAGGTCGCGTCCCTTCTTCAACATGTCCATCATTTCGGGCGGCATGGAGAGGAACAACACTTCAGCTTCCGCGCACAGGGTGTCTCCATTGAACGATTGACCCTTGGTGAAGATCTTGCGGCCCTCCACTCGGTCCACCCAGCCCTTGTACACAATGGGCGTGTTCAACGGCGTTGGAGCGCGGTACTTAATGCTGAGCGTGCCTGTCATTCCTGGGCGGCCAGTGAGTGACTGCGCCATTCCCAGCACTTCGTCGAACGCTGCCGCAATGAAACCGCCGTGAATATGACCGGGAGGTCCTTCATACGGTTCGGTGAACGTCCCCACACCAATGACCGCACCGAATTCGCCCACGCTCGGATCCTGTGACATCACCATAGGCATGGAGATGGGATTCATTGCTCCGTAGAACGGACTGCGGTCAGAGAAGTGCGATTCAGCAGCTGCACTGCCAGGAGTTCCCTCGGCACTCACCTCACGAATGGCAGCCTCAATGTGATGAATGGCGGCGTCGATGTTTTCATTGGGAGCCGTGGAGAGAAACGAATCGGTGATGAGAATGCGCAATGCTGCTGCCATGCGAATACGAGCCTGGTCTGCTGCCGTCAGTGGCGCAGTGCGCTCATGGATTTGAGGAAACGACATGGAACCGTCGGGCAAATTCGACATCACGCATCCTTCACTTTCAACATCACCGGAACATGGTCACTGGGTCCTTCGCCTTTGCGGGCGTTGCGATCAATGCCCACCCACGTTGCGCGATCCACTACCGGCTTGGTGGCCAACAAATAGTCAATGCGCATGCCATGACCTTTGTAGAACGAACCGCCGCGATAGTCCCACCACGAAAAAATGCCGCCTTCTTGGTGAAAGTGACGGAACGTGTCTTCCATACCGAATTCACACACGTGTGCAAGAGCCTCACGCTCTGGCACGCTCACATGCGTGGCGTTTTCAAACTGCTTCACATCCCACACGTCGCGATCATCGGGGGCAATGTTGAAGTCACCGCACACCACCACGTTGTCGGTGGGCTTGTTGGTGGCATCAAGAGTGGCGCGCAAACGCTGCAACCAGCTCAACTTGTACTTGTAGTGGTCGTGATCCACTTCGCGACCGTTGGGCACATAACACGATGAAATCTGAATGCCGCCACATGTTGCCGTGAGAATGCGCGCTTCATGATCTGGCTCTATGCCGGCTGCAAAGTTGGGTCGCACATTTTCAAGTCCCACCTTGGAGATGATGGCCACACCATTCCATTGACCCTGTCCAAAGTGCGCACTCTCATACCCCATGTCGGTGAATGCATCGTGGGGAAACTTCTCTTGTGCGAGTTTGGTTTCCTGCATGCACAGAACATCGGGCTGCACTTCTTCCACCCAGGCCTGTACACGCGACAAGCGAGCCTTCAAAGAGTTGACGTTCCAGGTGGCAATAAGCACGTTATTACCGTAGTTCGCGAGAGTTTTCCAGCGCCCATTGAGGCGCTCAGAACTCTGTTATTGCTTCTTTTTTGCAGCCTTTTTGGCGGGTGTTGCCTTCTTTGCAGGAGCTGCCTTTTTCGCCACGGCTTTCGTGGGTGCCGCCTTCTTTGCAACCGCCTTGACAGGTGCTGCCTTCTTCACAACAGCCTTTGAAGGCGTTGCCTTCTTTGCCACGGCCTTGGAAGGTACGGCCTTCACTGCAACAGCTTTCGATGGAGTGGCTTTCTTTGCCACTGCCTTCGTGGGAGTTTCCTTCTTGGCGGGCGCCGATTTCTTCGCACTCTTGCTGCTTGATTTCTCTGGCGCCGACTTTGGTGCGGTCTTCAACGTTGCAGCCACCACTTCGGGAACACCCAAATCAACACTGCGACGCGACGGTGTGTAGCCACTGATCATCAGCGCCACCGTGTCACCCAACTTGAACAGATCGCGCGCACTGCGCGGTGGCGGTGTTGCCATGTTGCGCAATGACACGTACCCGGAGATGTCGCCCACCTTCACCGTGATGCCATTGGCCGCATACGAATCAACGACCGCTTTCACCTTGGTGCCAATGGGGTGCTTTTCAACAAACGACAGATACGGCATGACATCGTTGGCCATCGCGGTGGGTTTTGCCGGAGCAGGTGCAGGAGTGTTTGCGCGAGCGGCAGGCTTCGCACTCTTGCGCGCACCAGGCGGTGGGCTCTTGGGCACAGGCATGGGCTTGCTTGCTTCGGGACTTGCCTTTGGCAACTCCTTCGGCACAACCGTGCCGCTCTTTACCGAACGACGACTGGTGGGACCGCGCACGGGAAGTCGCTCAACGAACACCCAACCAACATGCGGCACTGCCTTGCCACCGATGAGACGACCATCATCGAACAACCATTTGTATTTGCCGTGGAACTCCTGGAAGCTGTCGTTCGAAAAGATAGACGCGCCCGATTTGTCGGCGATGGCGAGAATGAATGCGTCGCCACGTCCCACTGCACCGGCTGGTGGCGCCACCAATTCGTTGTTGGCGATTGCCTTGTCGAACTCGGCGCGTTCCTTCTTCGAGATGCGATGACCAAACGTGGCATCCACGATCACCGACACCTTGGCGCCCTTGTATTCCTCCATGAGCGCCATCACGGCATCATGCAATTGGGCCAGGCTGGGCTCGGACCGACCCTCGGTGGCGATATTGGAACCGTCGACGACAATCAGCTTTGACACCTAGCCATTGTCCCACCCGAAGCCCGCCGAACGAGGACAATCCGACCTAATCTGACCAGGTGACAAGTGAAATCAGAGCCGTTTTGTGGGATTTTGGCGGAGTCATCCTCTCCAGCCCCTTCGAAGCCTTCAATCGCTACGAGACGGAGAAGGGTCTGCCCCTCAACATCATCCGATCGGTGAACGCCACCAACCCCGATTCCAACGCCTGGGCCCTGCTGGAACGCAACGACATATCCCCCGCCCAGTTCGATGCCCAGTTCGCCGACGAGAGCGAAGCGTTGGGACATCGCATCCCCGGAGCCGACGTGTTGGCCCTGCTCAGCGGCGACGTTCGCCCCGCCATGGTGGCCGCACTTGACCACGTGATTGCATCAGGCTTTCGTACCGCGTGTCTTACCAACAACGTGGTGAGCACCTCTCCCGACCCTTCGCCACGGCAGATCGAAGTGGCCGCCATCATGGGCAAGTTTGATCACGTGGTGGAGAGCAGCAAGGTGGGTTGCCGCAAGCCGGAGCCACGCTTCTACGAGATTGCGTGTGAACTGCTCGACGTGTCACCAACTGAGTGCGTGTTTCTCGACGACCTCGGCATCAACTTGAAGCCGGCCGCAGCCATGGGTATGCGCACCATCAAGGTGGGCGCACCAGAGATTGCATTGCAGGAGCTGTCAGGCCACATCGGCCTCACGTTCTAACCGGATCTAGAAACCCTCGAACGTTTGATCCATGAGATCAACGAGTTCTTGGTCGTGAATCGCCTTTGAACCCGTTGCAGGGCTGCCTGAAGGCACGCGGGCAACATGACGCAGGTCGTATCCGCGTTCCTTCACGCGCCAGATGAGGTGCTCGACGAAGTGCCATGGACCCATGTTCTCTGGCTCTTCCTGCAACCACACGATTTCCTTCGCGTTCGGGTAGCTCGCGATGATGTCGTTGATCTGGTCGATGGGGAACGGATACAACTGCTCCACACGTACCACTGCAACAGGTGCGTTTCGCTTGTCGCGCTCGTTCACCGCATCCCATGCAACCTTGCCGCTGCACAGCACTACGCGCTTCACAGCGGACTTGTCGGTGACGAATGGATCGTCCAGCACCTCGCGGAACGTGCCGGAGGTGAATTCCTCCAGCTTCGAACGGCTCTCCTTCATGCGCAATGGCTGCTTCGGCGTGAAGATAACCAATGGCTTGCGAACATCGCGGTGCAATTGGCGACGCAACACGTGGAAGTACTGCGCTGCCGTGGTGGCGTTGACGACCTGAATGTTGTCCTCGGCGCACATCTGCAAGAAGCGTTCGATACGCGCGCTGGAGTGCTCGGGGCCCTGGCCTTCGAAGCCGTGTGGCAACAACATCACGAGACCGTTCTGCTGCTTCCACTTGTCTTCTGCAGCGACGATGTATTGGTCGATCACGATCTGTGCGCCGTTCACGAAGTCGCCGAACTGGCCTTCCCACATCACCAATGCATCGCGGTTGGAATGTGCGTAGCCGTATTCGAAACCAAGTGCTGCGTATTCAGACAGCAATGAGTCATACACCCAGAACTTGCCCGATGCACCCGGAAGCTTCTGCAACGGAATGAAGTCATTCTCGTTCTCGTAGTCAACCAGTGCTGCATGACGATGACTGAATGTGCCGCGACGTGAGTCTTCACCCATGAGGCGAACGTCGAAACCTTCCAGCACCAATGAACCAATGGCGAGTGCCTCGCCCACTGCCCATTCGAAATCGCCCTCTGCTTCGTATTGCTTCACGCGAGCTTCGAACTGACGCGCAAGCTTCGGATGCGGATGGAAATCTTCTGGGTAGTTGGTGAGCTGCGTGAAGATGCGCTCCACGGTGGCCTTGTCGATGGCGGTGTTGGCTGGCGGCAATACACCTGCTGGCTTTGGCGGCTTGGCCACCTTCACCTTTTCTGGCGCATGTGCGCGGGTGTTGTCGAGCGCAACCTGCAACTTTGCCTGGTAGTCCTGCAATACCTGCTCGGCAACTTCCAGACTGATGTCGCCACGCTTCACCAGTTCTTCCACGTACATCTTACGAACACTGCGCTTCTCGGCAATGGCCTTGTACATGAGCGGCTGCGTGTATGACGGATCATCGCCTTCGTTGTGACCGTGCAAGCGGTAACAGATCATGTCGATGACAACGTCCTTGTGGAACTTCTGGCGGTACTCAAAGGCCAAACGTGCAACGCGTGCACATGCTTCCGGATCATCGCCGTTCACATGGAAGATGGGTGCCTGTACGGTCTTTGCAACATCTGTTGCGTACTGCGAGGAACGTGCAAACTGTGGCGCGGTGGTGAAACCAATCTGGTTGTTCACCACCAGGTGGATGGTGCCACCCACGCGATAGCCGTTGATGTCACTCATGGCGAGACCTTCGGCAACGATGCCCTGACCAGCAAACGCGGCGTCACCATGCATGAGCAATGGCAACACGCTGTATGCAAGTGGCGGCTCGATCTTGTCTTGCTTTGCGCGCACCATGCCCAGAACGATTCCGTTCACCGTTTCCAAGTGGCTGGGGTTGGCAGCAAGTTCAACATCGATGGATGCACCACTGCGTGACTGGTATGAACCGTGTGCACCCAAGTGGTACTTCACGTCACCACTTCCCTGCACCGAGTCGGCACCGATGTGGCCTTCAAATTCCTTGAAGATCTGGTCGTAGCTCTTGCCCATGATGTTGGCCAAGATGTTCAAACGGCCGCGGTGTGGCATGCCCAGCACCGCACCATGAAGCCCTTCGTCGGCTGCTGCAGAAAGAATTTCGTCGACGATGGGAATCATTGACTCGGCCCCTTCGAGGCCGAAACGCTTGGTTCCCACGTACTTCGTAGCCAGGAACTTCTCGAATGCTTCTGCGGCGTTCAAACGCTCGAGAATGCGCAACTTCTCATCAAGTGTTGGCGTGAAAGTGACACCCTCGACGCGCGATTGAATCCAACGCTGTTCATCCGTGTCTTGAATGTGCATGTATTCAATGCCGATGGTGCGGCAGTACGCGTCGCGCAGAACACTCAACAATTCGTCGAGCGTGAGCTTGGTACTACCAGCCACACCGCCGGTGAGGAATTCGCGTTCTAGGTCCCAAATGGTGAGGCCGTAGTTGTCGGGGTTCAATTCACGTGGAAGACGAGGCTCTTTCCAACGCAACGGATCAATGTCTGCAATGAGGTGTCCGCGCACGCGGTGTGCACGAACCAACATGCTCACCTGCATTTGCTTCTGCATCATTGTTTCTTCGCGGTTCAGCGGAGAAACGTCGGAGCTCCACTGCACTGCGTTGTATGGAATATCGAGACTGCGGAACATGTCGTCGTAGAAGCCGTGCTCGCCGAGCAACAACTCGTGAACGCGCTTCAGGAACATGCCACTCTCTGCACCTTGGATGATGCGGTGGTCGTAGGTGCTGGTGACGGTGACAACTTTGGAGACGCCCAATGTGTTGAGGTTGGCGGTATCCGCACCCTGGAACTCTGCGGGATACTCAATGGAGCCCACACCCACGATCACACCCTGACCAGGCATGAGGCGAGGCACGGACTGAACGGTGCCAATGGTGCCGGGGTTGGTGATGGACACGTTTGCGCCCTGGAAATCAGCAATGGTGAGCTTGTTGTTCTTCACCTTGCGAATGATTTCGTCATAGGCCACCAAGAAACCGGCGAAGTCGAGTGTGTCGGCATCGCGAAGTACGGGCACCACCAAGTTGCGGGTGCCATCACCCTTGTCAACGTCAACAGCGAGCCCCACGTTCACGTGCGGGTTACGCACCAACTGTGGCTTGCCATCGGCGTCGAATGTGTACGAGTTCTTCATGTTCGGCACTGCTTCCGCAATGGCGCGAACGATGGCATGCGCAATGATGTGCGTGAACGACACCTTGCTCATTCCATGACGTGAGCGGTAATCGTTGATGCCCTTGCGGTTCACTTCAAGAAGTCGAGCGGGCACGTTGCGGAAGCTTGTTGCAGTAGGAACGGTGAGGCTGCGCTCCATGTTGGTAACGATTGCTGCGCCAACTCCACGAATAGGTTCAGGCGTCACATCAGCCGGAACGGGCGGTGCTACGACGCCACTCGAAGCAGGTGCGGAAGTTGCAGCACCGTTAGCGGCAGGCGCGCTTGGCGCCGACTGCGTCGCTGGGACAGGAGTAGAGGCCGGTCCAGTTGCGGAAACGTTGGAGCTTGCGACAGTTGACGCGGCTGGAGCCGGCCGCAACACTCCGGTCGCAGCGGACTTGTAGTCGGAGAAGAAATCGCGCCAGGCGTCGCTGACGGATGATGGGTCGGTACGGAACTGTTCGTACATTTCCTCTACGAGCCAGGAGTTCGCGCCGAAGTCCTGTGTGCGATCTGCAATGTCAGCCATGGTCTGTGCCTCTATCGATGCCCCAAAGGGCGGTATGGACGCCGAATTCACGACATCACGAACGCCGTTGTCCGCGTGACAAATGGTACTTGTAGGAGTACCTACCAACGGTGCTGTTCGGGCCGATACGGAAGTAAATTCGGTCTCATGAAGCGCATCGCACCCCTCTTCGCCTCCCTAGGCCTCCTCGCTGCCTGTGGCAGCACCGCCAGTGGCCCCACCACCACCTTTGCCCCTGGCACGTTGGTGGTGAAGGCAGTTCCGTCACTTCGGTTCGACGCCGGCACCTACGGCCCTGTGAAGGCCGGAGAGGTCACCATTGGCTACACCAACGAGGACTCCGTTCGACACACACTCATCCTTGCCAAGGACAACGAGAAAGTTTCCAATTTCAAACTGGTAGTTGCCGAAAAGGGCTCGTCTGACTCGGCCATGGTGAAACTCGACAAGGGCACCTATTCCGTGTTGTGCGATGTGCCCGGTCACTCGAACATGAAGGCCACTCTCACCGTCGAGTAATCGATTGTTCTGAAGAACGCAAAAGGGCCGCCCCAGTGGGGCGGCCCTTTCACATTTTCGATACTTCGAGTTATGCACCCATGAGCACAACGCTCAAGATGAACAACACGGCCCACAGGACCACACCGGAGATGATGGCGTTCTTGTGGCTCTCGTAAGGAAGCAACATCTTGTTGCCAGCCTTGATGCCACCGAACTTGCCGAGTGCGTTGAGTTGCAACAATGCGCCCAGAACAACAGCAATCAACACGAAGGTGTTGGCATTGCCGGACGTGGCACTGAATGCACCCTCTGGATAGAAGTGAGCTGCGCCCACCATGTAGAACAACATGGAGATCGAGAAGATCATGTTCTGACGTGAGGCGAGCATTGCGCGACGACCAGCGGTTGCCGCGTCGGGGTTTGCCTCTCCACCATTGAGAACATTGGTTGCATTTGCGATAACAACTTTCTGGTTCTTCCAGATGATCATCCACACGTTGGCTGCCATGGTGATACCAAGAATCATGCCCACCGAGATGGCGGCATTCTTCGCGTTGATGGGATCAGAACCTGGATGGTTCATGAAGTCCTGCATGTAGTCAGGAACCACTGCGGTGATGAGGATGCCAGTTGCCAATGTGGCAATTGCTGCCCAACGGAACCACCAGAGTGCGCGGGTTGCGATCTGGGTGATGGTGATGTTGCGTGCCTTGCCTTCATCGCCGTATGCGGCGAGGCCAGGAACCTGAACGAGGTTGAAGTAGTAGAGCAATCCGATCCAGGTGATGCCAGCAAGAATGTGCAGGTACCGGAACCAGAAATTGCCAATCGCTGCCTGATCAAACAGTGATGCTGCGGTCATGTGAGTTTCCCCTTTTGTATTGGCTCGTCAAGACGAACCTGTTCACAAGGTATCAGCCATCCCTAACGGACAAGGGGAACCTGTGTACTGGGGAACTAACCTCGGTTCACCATGGCGCACGAGTTCATTTACACCTGTTACAAGCTGGCTCGGTTTTACCCGCCCGACCGCACCATTCTCGAGAACATCTCGCTCTCCTTTTACCCTGGCGCCAAAATCGGCGTTATTGGCTCAAACGGCAGCGGTAAGTCCAGCCTTCTTCGCATCATGGCCGGCCTGGATGACGGCTACACCGGCGAGGCCCGCCTCACCCCCGGCTTCACCGTGGGTCTACTGGAGCAGGAACCTCAACTCGACCCCACCAAGGACGTGCTGGGCAATGTGATGGACGGCGTGGCCCCCATTCGCGACATGCTCGCCAAGTACGAAGAAGTAATGGCCATGTGGGGCGACCCCGATGCCGATTACGAAAAGGTGGGCGCGCTACAGGCAGAACTGGAAGACAAGATCGCCGCAGCCGATGCATGGAGCCTCGACCGCAACGTGGAAATCGCCATGGATGCACTGCGATGCCCACCGAACGACGCCGATGTCACCAAACTGTCGGGTGGTGAACGTCGCCGCGTTGCGTTGTGCCGTTTGTTGTTGTCTCGTCCCGATCTACTTTTGCTGGACGAACCCACCAACCACTTGGACGCAGAGAGCGTTGACTGGTTGGAGCGTTTCTTGCAGGAATACCCCGGCACCGTGGTGGCCATCACGCACGACCGCTACTTCCTCGACAACGTGGCCAAGTGGATTCTCGAACTTGATCGCGGACGCGGCTTCCCCTTCGAAGGCAACTACACCTCGTGGTTGGAGCAGAAGCAAGCACGTCTTGAATCCGAAGAAAAGGCCAGCGACTCACGCCAGCGCACGCTTGAGCGCGAACTTGAATGGGTCAAGATGTCACCGAAGGCTCGTCAGGCAAAAGGCAAGGCTCGTCTTGCCGCCTACGACAAGCTGCATGCAGAAGCAATGGCCGCCGAGCGCGGACCCGACAAATTGGAAATTCATATTCCTGCCGGTGGTCGTTTGGGCGACAACGTGATCAAGGTGGAGCACCTCTCGAAGGGTTTCGGCGATCGTTTGCTCATCGAAGATCTGTCGTTCTCGTTGCCGCCTGCTGGCATCGTGGGCATCATCGGACCCAACGGTGCAGGTAAGTCAACGTTGTTCGCCATGCTCACCGGTCAGCAAGCCCCCGACTCGGGCACCGTCACCATTGGCGACACCGTGCAATTGAGTTATGTGGATCAGAACCGCGACTCACTTGACCCCACGAAGACGGTCTACGAGGAAATCACCGAAGGCGTGGAGCACATGAAGGTGGGCAACCGAGAAATTCACGGACGCGCCTACGTTGCAAGCTTCAACTTCAAGGGCGCCGACCAACAGAAGTTGGTGGGCGATCTTTCCGGTGGTGAACGCAACCGCGTGCACTTGGCCAAAACCCTCAAGCGCGGCGGCAACGTGTTGCTTCTTGACGAACCCACCAACGACCTCGACGTGGATACATTGCGCGCATTGGAAGACGCACTCGAACAGTTCCCTGGTTGCGCAGTGGTGATTTCACACGACCGCTGGTTCCTTGACCGCATTGCCACCCACGTGTTGGCATTTGAAGGAGACAGCCAGGTGCGTTGGTTTGAAGGCAACTTCACCGAATACGAAGCGTGGCGCAAGAAAGAACTTGGTTCCGCGGCCGATCAGCCACATCGCATCAAGTACAAGCCACTCAGCAGGTAATGAACATGGCGGCCAAGCTCATTCGCATTCTGTGCTTCGGCATCTTTCTTGCAGGAGTTCCCGGCATCATCGTCACGTCCATTGTCAGCAACAACAACGGCGGCATTGTCACCATTGGTATGTGCATGGTGGCGGCAGCCATTGTGCTCATCACCATGAGCGCCACCACAAGCACCAAGAAACTCGATGCCTTCAACGAAGTAGCGGCCGAGCGCATTGAGGTAAGAGTGCAAGCGTTGGTGGCCGCTGGGGCCAATGAACAAGAGGTGCGAGCGTTGGTGCGCGACACCATCGACCTGACTCGCGGACAACAGTGAGCAATCGGTCCCTTTTCGAATCATGGAAGGGACTCTCTGACCACGACCTCGCCACTGAATTGGCGCGCGAAACCGGCAAGCGTCTCGTCATTCATCGCGAGCAGGAAATTGAAGCGGGCACCACCGTGTGGCGCTTGAAGGATTCCGGCGACATGTTGGCGCACAACTTCCTCATGGAAGCATTCAAGGCACTGCGTCCTGACGATGCCGTTCTCTCCGAAGAAGGTGCCGACAATCGCCAGCGACTGGATTCGGATCGCGTGTGGATAGTGGACCCACTTGATGGCACTCAGGAGTTCGGCGAAGGTCGTGCCGACTGGGCCGTGCACATCGCCTTGTGGGAACGCACGTCACTCACTGCAGGTGCCGTGAGTTTGCCAAGCATTGAAACAGTGTTCAGCACGAATCCCGCCACACCTGTGCCACCCAAAGTTGGCAAGAAGCCTCGTTTGGTGACTTCACGAAATCGCGCACCCTACGCCGCGATTCTTGTGGCGGAAAGTCTCGATTGTGAGGCGTATCGACTGGGCAGTGCCGGCGCAAAGACCATGAGCATCCTCATGGGCGAAGCAGACATTTATGTGCATGACGGCGGCATGCACCAGTGGGACTCTGCAGCACCCGCAGCCGTTGCACTCGCATCGGGTTTGCATGCAAGTCGTATCGATGGTTCGCCATTGGAATACAACGGTCCCGACACATGGCTTCCGGATTTCTTCGTGTGCAGACCTGAATACACTGAAGCAATCCTGCATGCAATTTGGGGACGCGACCCCCGATAAGTACCACGAGTGAGTGAACGCAAATGAGTGAACCAACCGTTCTTGTCTCCATCGATGGTCATGTTGCAACAGTGTCACTCAATCGTCCGCATCGCGCCAACGCATGGACCGGACGCATGCACGCTGAATACAAGAAAGCAATGTCAGCACTGGACGCCGACTTGAACATTCGCGCCATTGTCGTCACTGGTGCTGGCAAAACTTTTTGCGTGGGTGGCGACAGCGAGGCACTTGCCGGCCACGCCGAACGTGGTGGATACGACCCCGGCGAAAGCGTGAGCGTTGCCAACCCGGGCACCAACCTTCCTGCAGAGTTCAATCATGATCTTGCGTGGCACTTTGGTCTTCGCGTACCCGTGATTGCGGCCATCAACGGAGCATGTGCAGGTATTGGTCTGGCTCTGCCGTTGTTCTGTGATCTGCGATTCATTTCGGCAACGGCAAAGTGCACCACCGCAGCACCAAAGTTGGGTCTCCCCGCTGAATACGGAATGAGTTGGACTCTCCCCCGTCTCATTGGCATCACTCGCGCCAATGATTTGCTGTTGTCCGGACGCGTGTTCACCGGCGAGGAAACACGCGATTGGGGACTGTGGAACGGTGTGGGAAATGACGGTCTGCACGCACTGCACATGGCGCAAGAGTGGGCGCGCAACCTCTCCACCACGGCCGGCCCCCATGCCGTCACCACCACAAAAGCGCAGATCTATCGCGACTACATTCGCCATTCCATCGGTTCGTCCATTGACGAATCGGTGGCGCTCATTGACGCCGCAACCACGACCGACGAATATCGGGAAGGCGTTGCGGCATTGCGCGAGACGCGCGCACCCCGGTTCTGACACACGGTGTGATTAGAAAAAGGAACACATGACAAAGTTCCTCACCTACGCGTTTCTCTTCATGGTGCTTGTGGGCGGCTGTGCCGAAGCCTTCGGCAGCACCAGCACCGTCCCCGAAACCACCGTGTATGTTCCCGACACGTCGATCACCAGTTCCACCGAACCTGCGATTGCTGGTCCTGTGACACCAGATGCGAGCACCAACAACACAGTCAAGCGAAGCGGTAGCAACACAGGTTCGTCCATCACTTCATCTGACGACATTGATTGCGACCAAGCAGAAGATCTCTACGACAGCGGCGATGTCACCGACGACATTGCTGACTATTGCGACTACGGCCCCGATGGCGAATGGGATACCGAAGACGATTACGACAGCTGGGAAGAATAATCCCGCAATTTCTTAACGAACTCTTACCTCTTTCTCACCGTATGTTCACTTCCGTCGGTGAACATAAGGGCACGAAATCGTGCGGGGGCGCGAAGAGGAAAAAATGAAAAAGGCAATTATTCATGGCATTGTCGCCGCGTCTGTGGGGGCAATGGCCATCGGCATTGCAACACCCACACTGGCGGCAGCAACGGTCACTGCAACGTGCGGCACGCCGGGCAACGGGTACGGGCAGATGTTCCCGTCTCTTGCTTCATCGTCGTGGAGTAGTGGCGCAATCGATGCATTGAGTTCCGCGGTATTGGCAACACAAGAAACCAATCCCACCCCGGAAGGTCAGCCAGACGCCGAAGACAATCTGCAAATTCCGGCGGGCTACACGTATTTCGGACAATTCGTTGATCACGATCTCACGCTCGATGATCGTGCGAATGATTTGGTGACCCCTACTCCACCATCTGCCCTGGTGAACGGGCGCACACCTCAACTTGATCTCGATTCGGTGTACGGAAGTGGTCCATCAACCTCAACCCAGTTGTACGAAGGTGATGGAATGCGTTTGAAAGTGGGAGAAGTGCTCACGGGCAGCAACGATGCGGGTGCACGTGATCTTCCGCGTGGCGCCAATGGTCAAGCAGTCATCGGAGACCCACGCAACGATGAAAACCGATTGGTGGCAGGTATCCACTCCATGTTCTTGCGATTCCACAACGCAACAGTGGATCGCATTGTTCTGGCACAACCCAGCTTGAGTACTGCACAAGTTTTCGCACAAGCACGCGCAGAGGTGGTTGCCGCGTATCAAAGCATCATCATCAATGACTTCCTGCCACAGATTGTGGGTCAACGGCAGGTGGAAGACGTTGTGCGCAAGACTCCCACGGGTTATGCCACCAACTTGCGTTTCTACAACGCATGTCAGCAAATGCCCGTGGAATTTTCCGTGGCCGCATATCGATTCGGACATTCCATGGTGCGTGCGTTGTATCGCATCAATGCATCCACCGACCGCGTTCCCGTGTTCAGCGGCACCTTCGTGCCCGGCAGTGACCTCACCGGCTTCTCACCCAGCCCCAGCACGTTTGGTGTGAATTGGGACTTCTTCGTACCAAGCGTTGGCTCCACGGTGAAGGCGCAGTGGAGTTACAAGATCGACAACTCCATCACATCGTCGTTGGGTCTACTCCCATTGCCTGCCACTGGTGCCGGCCCAGCAAACTTGGCCAAACGAAATCTTCTGCGATCACAACAAATCGGATTGCCATCCGGTCAAGCTGTTGCTCGTGCCATGGGAGTCACACCACTTCCCGATGACAAGATTCTGGTGGGCAAAGCCACTGGTGTCGCCACAGATACCCAGGCAATCACCTCGGTCTCATCAGAGTTTGCGGGCAATGCCCCACTGTGGACGTACATCCTGGCCGAGGCAACGGCTCATGCATATCCGGTGTCGGGCGGCAAGATCATCGGACCACAACGTGAGGCGTATCGCCTTGGACCTGTCGGTGGTCGCATTGTTGCCGAAACAATCGTGGGTCTCATGAAGAGTGATCCAGCATCAATCCTCAACTCAACAGCACCCACATCGCGCTACACGTTCCGTTCACTAATCAATGCGGTGATGAACAATGCCGCGATAACACCTGCACCAAAGCCGGCACCAGCACCAAAACACGGACCTGCCCACAAGAAGTCGGCACCTCGAGTAAAGGTGCCAGCGATCACCGCTCGGTCACAGGCAGTGGTGACAGCGAAATCAAAGACGAGCCGAGTTACCAGCGCGGCTCGTGCTCGCCAAGCTGCGGCACTTGCCCGTAGTGCGGCTCGTAGTCGCTGAAATCAACCGGAGAATTCACGGCCTTGTATGGCGCCTCGCCTTCGCGGGGCGCCATATCAATGAACGCGCCCGACGCAATGATTTGCTCGTCTTCTACCGCTTCCCGAATGCTGTTGAGTGGCGCGTACCACACGTCATATTCATCGAACTTGGTGATCCAGTACTCATATGACTGTGTTGCAAAGTGCGCGTCGAGAATTTCAATGAGAGGTGCGCAGTTTTTTGCACGCAACACTGCGTTGGTGAATCGTTCGTCAGCGGCAATGTCGGGTCGGTCAATCGCCTGAATGAATCCGGGCCAGTGTCGATCCGCCTCTAGACCCAGCAGCCAGAACGCACGACCGTCGGCACACGTGTAATTCAACATTTGTGGTGTGGGGTTGTTTGCACGTGGCTTCGTGCTGGTGCGCTTTCCGAATCGCAACTGATTGCCCACATCCCAACCAATGGTGTAGATGCCCGTGCGCAACAAACTGGTTTCAACGATGCGACCTTTTCCGGTGCGTTCGCGATCAAACAACGCTGCCATCACTCCGGCACACATGGACAGACCCGTGGTGTGGTCACCTTGACCGCTTCGTGCACCAGGAGGATTCTCTCCGGCGCCCACCAACGTGTGCGCAATACCGGTGCGAGCCCAGAACGCACCAATGTCGTATCCCGCTCGATCCACATCGGGACCCTTGGTGCCGTATCCGGTGAGTAATCCGTACACGAGGCGCGGATACTTCTTGGTGAGTGTCTCAGCATCAAGCCCCATGCGTGCAAGACCTGCGGTGCGCACATTGGACACGAACACATCTGCTTCGGCCAACAGCGTGTGCATGGTTGCCATGTCGTCTTCATTGCGTAGGTCGAGCACCACCGACTTCTTGCCACGATTGTCAATTTCAAATGGCGGCACTCCTGACTGAGCACCAACTCCAAGAGCACCAAAAACGGCACGTTGTGGGTCTCCCGTGGGTGGCTCCACTTTGATGACGGTGGCACCCCAGTCGGCCATGATTCCGGTGGCCGCTGGCCCGGCAACCCACACGCCCATCTCCAACACTTTGACTCCGTGCAATGGACCGTTGCCCATGGTGACCCCCGAAAATATTCCCAAGAACATTGTGTCTCATTTCCTCTCGTCACCCCGTGTGCAAAGCGATCATCACGGCAGACTTGGCACCATGACCGCACCCATGACCGACCTGCAATGGGGAAACTTCTCAGAAACAGGACCATGGGACCTGAATCGCGACGAAATTGCGTGGTCACGCGTTGCCGTCACACTGCGCAATGCGGCCCAGAAAGAAGTACCCACCCTCATTCGCAGCCGACGCATTCCCCCCATCGGCCGATTGATAGTGGTGGTCGCTCGACTTGGATGGGCGTTGTTGCCCTGGTTCGTTCGCAAGCGTCGCAACAAGTTCGCAACACCCGAAGAATCGCGTGCATACATTTCGTTGCGCCTTCGAATTGCCATCGAGAAACTCGGTGCCACGTACATCAAGTTGGCCCAGATCATCTCCAGTGGCGAGGGATTGTTCCCCACCGAATTGGTGGATGAATTCAAGCGTTGTCGCGACCAGGTGCCCGCTGAACCATGGGACAGCGTGCGCACCACGGTGGAACAAGACCTTGGTGCACGCATTGAGGATGTTTTTTCATCGTTCGAAAAGACTGCGCTCGCAGCAGCCTCCATTGCACAGGTGCACCGCGCAACACTTCGCACCGGCGAAGAGGTGGTGGTGAAGGTGCAACGCCCCGAGGTGTCGCGTTTGGTGCGCGCCGACCTTCGTGTGATGGCATGGATTGCACCGTTCATGATTGGCCGCATCAAAGTTGCCGCACTCGCCAACCCACCCGCATTGGTAGAACTCTTCGCCGAAACAATCGTGGAAGAACTCGACTTCCGCATGGAAGCCAGCAACATGATCGATGTTGCAAGCATGCTGCACGACCTAGACCAAAACGGGTACATCGTCCCGCGCCCTCACCCCGCACTTGTCACTCGCCGTGTGTTGGTGATGCAGCAGTTGCACGGGTTCAACTTCGACGATGTGGAAGGCATGAAACTTGCGGGTATCGACACGGAGGAAGTTGTGAAGACCGGAATGATCGCCTTCATGGAAGGTGCTCTCATTCACGGTGTGTTTCACGGTGACCTTCACGGCGGAAACCTGTTCGTTCTCACCGATGGTCGCACCGCACTTCTCGATTTCGGCATCGTGGGCCGTCTCACACAACCACGTCGACTTGCGTTCATGAAGTTGATGCTGGGTGCCACCACAAATGACGTACGGGGCCAGGTTGCTGCCTTGTGTGAATTGGGCGCACTTCCCAAAGACACGGACATTGATGCCGTCATCGTTGACTTGAACTTGGACAACCCCATCGACCCCACCGAACTCAGCGGTGAGGAACTGGTGATGGAAGTGCAGCGCATCGTGAAGTCACTACTGGCATACGGTGCAAAGTTGCCGAAGGAACTCATGTTGTACGTGAAGAACATGGTGTTCCTCGATGGTGCAATCGCGCGATTGGCTCCCGACCTCGACATCATCGCTGAACTCACCAACATCACCATGACCTTCACGCAGCGCCATGGTGAACGCTTGTTCCGCGAACTCGGCATGGCAGCGGCCGAATTCCAGATGGATCTCTCCGGTGTGAAAGCCACTTTGGGCGTGGACGAATCCACCGATTCCCTCACCTATCGCGAACTGCAACAACGACGAGAGCTCATTCAGAAACGAATGAAGGACCACCTCACTCGTTAGGGCGGTGCGGTCATCATTTGAAAGAATGGTGACGTGAGACTCATTGTTGCCCGATGCACCGTTGAATATGCCGGGCGACTGGAGACACGGCTGCCCGAAGCTTTGCGCCTCATCATGGTGAAAGCCGATGGATGCGTGGCCATTCACTCCGATGGTGGTGCATACAAACCGCTCAACTGGATGAACTCACCGAACGTGGTTGAAGACAACGACGATCATTGGATTGTGCGCAACCCCAAGGGTGAAGCAATGACCATCACGTTCCATGAAATCATCAGCGACTCTGCGCACGAACTTGGCGTTGACCCTGGTCTTGAAAAAGATGGCGTGGAGAAGCAACTTCAAGAACTTCTTGCTGCTTCTCCCGAAGTGATGGAAGAAGGCTTGGTTCTCATTCGGCGAGAGCACTACACCGCACTGGGCCCCGTTGACATTTTGTGCAAGGACCCACAAGGCAACACTGTTGTCATCGAGGTGAAGCGACGTGGAGAAATCGACGGCGTAGAGCAACTTTCTCGCTATCTCGAGGATCTGCGAAACGACTCCTCACTTGGCACCATTCGCGGCATGTTCGTGGCGCAGAGCATCAAGCCGCAAGCTCGCACACTTGCGGAGTCACGTGGCATTACATGCGTGGAAGTGGATTACGACGTTTTGCGGGGACGCCAATCCGACGAGTGGACGCTGTTCGGCTAGCACCGGGTCCGTGTCGCAGACATTGTCAGCAGTAATTAAACTCGTGCAATGAGCGACAACGAGTCAACCGCAAAGTCGTCGCGCGTCTCCCGAGAAGACGCCGAGCAGCGTCTCATCTCCTCGTTCATTGACTTGCTCGGATGCCACCCCATCAACGAGATCACGGTCGACCTCATCGCAACAACCGCCGGACTCAAGAGCGGACATGTGTTGGTACACCGCTATTTCGAATCTCGTGTGGGCCTCATCGCTCCCACCGCCCATGAACTCAGCATCTCCGTTGTCGACGCCATGAACCGTGGGCTCGATGAATACGACAACCCCGGGGCACAGAACTGCCTGTCTCTCATGGAGCAGAGCGTCGAGCCACTTCGTCGACGCGCGGTGCTGGTGGGCGAACTCATGTCAGCCAACGCAGACCCCACGTTGCACGCCGCTGATTCGAGAAACATCACCGATGTGTTCACTCGATGTTTCGAAACTGCAGGCCTCGCCCCACGCATCGCACGCGCCATCGCATTGAAGGTGTTCGTGCTCATGTCATTGCGTTCCACCCACCACGACTGGATGGGTGCTTCAGATGCCGATGAAGCCGACGTCACTCAACTGCTCATGTTCGAGGTGGACAATGCAATGAACGTCGCGCAACAAATGGGCTGGATCTAGCTACTTGGCTTTCATGCCGGTGCGGAGGTTTTCCTCCACGCTCACGAATGTGTGGGCGGCCAACCACAAGCGCAACAAATGTCGGCGCTTGTCAGGGTCTTCCCAGTCTTCATAGGCCTCTCGTGCATGAAGGATGCGGCCGTTGTTGAGGAATTGAATGTCGCCGGGTTCGAAGTCCATCTCTAGGTAGTACTCCGGGTCGTTGGCGATGGATTCAAGGAGCTCCATAGCTTCCAGTTGCTGTGCAGTGAGACGAGGCACTTCTGGCCAACGCTCAGCGTTGCGGATGTACCAACCCACATAGAAGATTCGTGGCTCTCCATTGAGATCAAAGATGGGAGCCAGCGTGAACCAGGGTGTCTCCCCTTCTTTGTGTTCGTCTTGACGATCCCAGTGCATGGGCACGCGAAGTTCATCCACCAAGTCGGGGCGACGACGCATCATCTCTGCATACAGAGTGTGAGAGCTCACAATCTTGCTCTCACCGCCACTCTTGGCCTTGTGCATGCACAACAGGCCGATGATGTCGGCGGCGTCGGTGTGAAAATCCTGCCGTTCACGCGTGCGATACAAACGTTTGATCTGTCCGGTTTGCTCGATGCGGTCATCGCGAATGTGTGAGAGCAGTTCTGAGTTGCTGTTCTGACGTACGGGCGTGCCTAGGTGCATGCCCAAGCCGTAGTACGCCAACTCAGTCTCTTCGTTGGTGAGCACATCAACGGGGAATCCGCGCAGAAGAACGAATCCAAGACCTTGCGAGAGGTCGGTGTTGATCTTGTCGATCACATCGTGCAAACCGGGCAACGGGAACCGATCAAGCGTGATGGTGTCGATCGTTGCGCCGTTTGCAATTGCGGTGCGGGTGACTGCAACGATCTCGTTGCGTTGTTGGTCAGAAAGGGAAAACTCCCACGTGCGATTTTCGCGCACATGGGAGTTCTTCCAGAGTTGTGGATGTGGACTCATAAAGGTCCGTAGCACTTACGAGAAGCGCACGAGACCTTGGTCGATGACCTTGCGGTCGCCCACGTAGGTTTCGAACAATGCTTCGCCAGCACCGCTGTTCCAAATCTTGATGGTGAGTGCTTCGCCTGGGAACACAGGTGATGCAAAACGACCTTCAATGTGCTTAAAACGTTCGGCATCGCCACCGCACAATGCGTTGAGCAATCCGCGACCAGTGAATCCGTATGTGCACAAGCCATGCAGGATGGGTCGTGGGAACACGCCTGCTGCAACTGCAGGGTGGTTGGGGTCACTGTGCAATGGGTTGCGGTCACCATTCAAGCGGTAGAGCAATGCCTGGTCTGGCGAGGTTTGGAATGTGACCTCGTGATCAGGTGCGGTTGCTGGTGGCTCGTTCACTGCACCACTGGGGCCGCGCTCGCCACCGAATCCGCCTGCGTCACGAATGAACACAGAGGAACGGGTGGAGTACAACGGCTTGCCTGCTGCGTCGGTGGCTTCAGCCTCAGTCACGATGACCGCTGCCTTTACCTTGTCGTACATTGCGACAACCTTGCTCTGCACGGTGGCAGTTCCCTCAACGGGAAGTGGCTGGTGCAATGTGATGGCCTGCGAAGCATGGACGAGATTGGCGAAATTGAATTCGCCCACGTTGCGCATGGGGTTCGAGTTGGGGCCACCCTGGCCGGAGCCAAGAACCACGGGCATGGTGGGCAATGCCTTTTGCGTGACACCGGTGGAGTTCTCGGTGACGTATTGCAATTGGTCGGAGCTCACATTGAGGCTCACTGCATAAAGCAGCGAGTCCTTCGATGTCCAGGAGATTTGGTATGGCTCGCCAACGGAGCCAACAGCTGCGGGATTCAACGCCATGGCGTGACCTACTTCTTACCGATGGTGTTCTGTGGGTACGAGCCGTCGCGTCCGTCCATGCCTGCGTTGGGGCGGGCCTTTGCGAGCATGTCTGCAACAACGGGGCCCAACTTGGTGGGATCGTCGATAGGTGTGGTGCTGGGTCCGCGGTGCCAGCCTTCTGCGATGGCGAGTGTTTGACCACTTGCTTCGAAAATACGACCGGTGACATCGCCAGCTTCGTTACCGGCAAGCCAGGTGACGATGGGTGCGATCCAACGTGGTGAACGCATTTCGCGCTCTTCGTCGGTTTCTGGTGCGTTGCCCAAGCCTTCGGTCATGCGTGTGAGTGCAACAGGTGCAACTGCGTTCACGGTGACACCGAAGCGTGCAAGTTCGAGAGCTGCGATAACGGTGAACGATGCAATGCCAGCCTTGGCTGCGCCGTAGTTGGTTTGACCGATGTTTCCGTAGATACCCGACACCGATGTGGTGTTGATGATGCGACCGTAGACCTCTTTGCCGGCCTTTGCCTGCTCGCGCCAGTAGGCAGCGGCCCAACGTGCAGGTCCAAATGTGCCCTTGAGGTGCACCTTGATAACTGCATCCCATTCTTCTTCGGTCATGTTGGTGAGCATGCGGTCACGAAGGATGCCTGCATTGTTCACCACGATGTTGATGTCACCGAATGTTTCCACTGCAGTGTTGATGAGACGCTGTGCGCCTTCCCATGAAGAAATGTCATCGCCGTTTGCAACAGCTTCGCCACCCATGGCCTTGATTTCGTCAACGACTTGCTGAGCGGGGCTCACGTCGCCACCACTACCGTCCACGTTGCCGCCGAGGTCATTTACAACAACCTTTGCGCCTTGGCTCGCGAGGCTCAACGCATGCTCGCGACCAATTCCGCGTCCTGCTCCAGTTACAACCGCTACGCGGCCTTCACACATCTTGGCCATGATGGCTCCCCTTGTTCTCTGGGCACCCAATTGGTACCGCCTACCGATATTACGAACTCTCGTCACACCCCACATAGCCCGACCACCCCCTAACCTCATGGCGTGGCAAACCCCTCTCCCACCAAGGTCCTCGTGATTGGCGCAGGGCCATCGGGCACCGCTTGCGCCGCCCGACTTCATGCACGAGGGCACGAAGTCACCGTGGTGGACAAAGCCGTGTTTCCCCGCGACAAATGCTGCGGAGACGGGCTCACCACCAATGCCCTGCGTGTGCTGGAAGAGATGGGTTTTGATCCTGCTCGGGTACCTGATTGGCAGGACTGCGACACCATTCAATTGCGCGCCAACAACGGGCGACGCATTGACCTGCCGTTGCCCTCGGGGGGAGGCACGTTTGCCGCCATCGCGCCGCGTTCGCAGTTTGATCACGCGTTGGTGCAGCACTGTCGCGACATGGGCATCACCGTTCACGAGGGTCACGCATTCGTCGACGTGTTCTCGCACGATGCCAACGGCATAACGGTCGAGATAGAGGGTCTCGGATTGGTGAGCGCCGATTACGTGGTGGCGGCAGATGGCATGTGGTCACCCGTGCGTAAAGCGCTCGGCTTGAACACGCCTGGCTATCTCGGCGAGTGGCATGCGTTTCGTCAATACATTGGCAACGTGCACGGCAGTGCGAACGACACGTTGCACATTTGGTTCGACGACGACTTGTTGCCTGGTTATGCGTGGTCGTTTCCGTTGCCCGATGGTCGCGTGAACTTTGGTTTCGGCATTCTGCGCACGCAGGAACGAAGCACCAAGTTCATGAACGAACTGTGGCGAGATCTGTTGACGCGTCCACACATCGTGGAAGCACTCGGCGATTCGTTCACGCCAGAGGATCGTCACACCGCATGGCCCATTCCGGCACGTATCGATTCTGCAGTGCGATCATCTGGTCGTGTGTTGTTCGTTGGTGACGCCGTGTGTGCCACCGACACGCTCACGGGCGAAGGAATTGGTCAAGCACTGGAAACTGGCATCGCTGCCGCCGAAGCCATTTGTGCAGGTGGTTCCGCCGCCACAGTGCGCCATGCATATTCACGTGCACTCGACCACACACTGCTCGCCGACCATCGCATGTCGGCACTCCTTGGTAAGTGGATGTCCTCCCCCGTTGTCGCACGCTTCGTTTTGGCATTGGTGGACACCAACAACTGGACTCGAAAGAACTTCGTTCGCTGGATGTTCGAAGACGAACCTCGGGCCATTGTGTTCACACCACGCCGCTGGCACCGCAAGTTCCTCAAGCGTGCCGGCGCGTACGTTCGCTGATTCCTTGGCTAATTGAGCGAGCCGGCACTTCGGTACTTTCCGCCTCACGGCGTGGGGCTACGGTAAAACGCATGAAGACACGTCTCACCGAAATGCTCAACATTGAATTGCCCATCATGCTTGCAGGCATGGGCGGTGTTTCCTACAGCGACTTGGTTGCCGCCGTGTCCGATGCCGGTGGCATTGGCACCTTTGGCGCAGCTCCCATGAGCACCGAACTTCTCACTTCCGAAATGGCACGTGTACGCGAACTCACCGACAAGCCATTCGGTGTCGACCTTCTCACGGCATCACCAGATTCCATTGAGCGCAACTTGGCAGCAATCATCAAGGGTGGCGCCAGCATCTATGTTGCAGGTCTCGGCGTGCCACGCGAGATCATCGACGAGCTGCACAAGCACAACATTCTTGTTGGATCCATGTGCGGCAAGGTGCGACACGCAGTGGCGGCGGTTGCGAGTGGATGTGACTTCGTCGTTGCACAGGGCACCGAAGCAGGTGGACACACCGGCACCGTTGCCACCATGGCACTGGTACCGCAGGTTGTTGACGCTGTTGCGGGCAAGGTTCCTGTTGTCGCAGCGGGCGGCATCTTCGATGGTCGTGGCCTTATTGCATCACTCGCACTCGGCGCAGAGGGCGTGTGGATTGGCACCAAGTTCATTGCCTCGCACGAAGCGCACACTGGCACTGGATACAAGGAGAAGATGCTGGAGATGAACGAAGACGACACCGTTATCTCCAAGGCATACACCGGAAAGACATGTCGCGTTGCACGTACCGAGTGGACACAACACTTCGAGGAGCACCCCGAGGAACTGCAAGGTTTCCCCGCTCAGGCCGTTGCCACCATTCAGGCTGGTATTCATCATCTGGGCGTCGGCCCCGAAGTGAAGTTGGATACCAACAAGGCATTCATGGCCATTGGTCAGGCCGTTGGCTCCATCAACGAAATCAAGCCCGCCAAGCAAATTGTCAACGAAATCATGCAAGAGGCAGTTGACACCTTGAAGCGCCTCGATTCAATTCGTTAAAACTGTGCGCCACTTGTGGCGTCATCACACATAGTCTCAAGACGCATGTTTTCTTTATTGCGTCGCAATCGCGACATTCGTTTGGTGTTCGGCGCGCAAGTGGTTTCGTTTGCGGGCGACTGGTTCACCTTCGTTGCTCTTGCAGGCTTGGTGGAAGACCGCACCAAGTCGGCATTCCTCGTGTCATGCGTGCTGGTCTCCATGACGCTTCCCGGATTGCTCATGTCACCCGTCGCAGGGTCGTATGCCGATCGATTCGACCGCCGCAAGATTCTTGTCACCATCTCTGCGTTGCAGACCGTGGCGGCTCTCGGTTTGTTGCTGTACGGAGTGGTGGGAATCTGGATCACCTTCGCATCACAAAGTGTGATTGCGGCGCTCGCATCGTTTGTTGGACCTTCAACAAGCGCGTCCATTCCGAATCTCACCGACAACGAGACCGACTTGCGGCGTGCAAGTGCCTTGTTCGGTAGCACGTGGGGAATCATGTTGGCTGTTGGCGCCGCTTTGGGTGGTGTGTTCGCTGCAGCCTTCGGACGCAATGCAGCGTTCATTGCCGACGCCGTATCGTTTGCACTTGCTGGCGTTCTGTTCGCGAGTGTTCGAACTCCCATGCAAAGCCACGATGTGTCATCCACCGCGCGAAAGGCTCGCCCCATTGCGGACATGAAGGAAGCAATCCACCTTGCGCGTGAGGACAAAGTGATTCTTGCTCTCATGGGTTCGAAAATGACCTTTGCCGTTGGTGCAGGCATTGTGAGCCAGTTGGCCGTGTTGGCATCCACCGCATTCCACGTGGGAGATGCTGGCCGTGGATTGTTGATTGGTGTGCGCGGCATTGGTTCGGGTCTCGGTCCAATTCTCGGTGCGCGCATCGCAGGGCGCGACATGAAGAAGTTGCTCACCGTGTGTGGAGTTGCTGGTCTCATCTTCAGCATTTGCTATTTGGGTGCCGCAGCAAGTCCATTTATTTGGATGGCAGCCATCTTCATTGGTCTTGCACACCTCAGCGGTGGTGCACAGTGGACACTGTCGACACTCGGATTGCAGATTCAGTCACCCGACCACATTCGTGGTCGTGTGTTGGCCGGCGACATGGCATTGGTGAACACCATGATTGCGTGCACCAGCCTCATGGCCGGCGGCGTTTCGCAGTTGATGGGCGTGCGCAGCACCATCGTGATTTTTGCGGGAGCCGCAGCAGTTGCATCGGCTCTCTATATTGCGGCGACGTCGTCTATCCGACGGAGTCTGCACACTTCACAGCAGCATTGATGTAACCCATGCGACGAGGGTCCTCCTCGTACACCGTGAGCATGGTGTTCATCACGTATGCCATGGCCAGTTGACGCGAAGGTTGCGCAAACGCAACGGATCCGCCTGCACCGTCATGACCGAAACTGCCAGGGCCGGCGTATTTGTTGCGGTCACTGTGCAACATGTATCCCTTGCCGAACACTGTTTTGTGTCCGAGGATGCGATCCGCTTCGCCCTCGGGAGTTTCCGACGTGGTGGCAAGACGCAATGTGTCATCACCCAACAAACGCACACCATTGACCTCGCCGATAACAGCCGCATAGATGGTGGCCAATGACTTTGCATTCGTGATGCCGTTCGCACCGGGAATTTGTGCGGCATGCACCTCGCGCTTGTTGAATGCGCCCGGACCGAAAGCTCCGTTCAGCGACAACGCCGTTGCTGCCTCAGAACCAGGTCCACCGTGATCGTTCATGAACTTGGCGATCTCTGGCGGAAAGGTGGGAATGGGATGGGCCATGAGATGAGCCACACGATGTTCGTGCTCTTCGGGCAATCCAATCCACAACTCGACACCGAGTGGCGCAACGATCTCGCTGGTGACGAATTCACCGATGCTCTTTCCGGTCACACGACGCACCAGTTCGCCACCCAACCATCCGTAGGTGAGTGCGTGATAACCGTGTGTGGAATTGGGCTCGAAGAACGGAGTGGTGTCGGCGATTCGAGAAGTGATGGTGTCCCAGTCGAGCGCTTCGGCAAGCGTGATGGGGCCCTCCACGGTGAAGATGCCTCCGCGGTGTGCGAGCACTTGCGCAACGGTGAGATTGCCTTTGCCCTTGGCCGCGAACTCGGGCCAATAGGTGGACATCTTCTCGTTGTAATCAATGAGTCCGCGCTCCACACACATGGCAACGGCGAGTGCCGTGATGCCCTTGGTGGTGCTGAACACAATGTTCAACGTGTCGGCGTCATACGGAACGGTTCCCTCTTTGTCGCGATGGCCTCCCACAAGGTCAACAACAAGTTCACCTTTGTGACGTACCGCAACGCTCGCGCCACGATCCATACCTGAGGCGAGATGTGCGAGGAATTCGTCGCGCACTGGCTCCCAGCCAGGCGCGACGTTGTTCACCGTGAGAGCGGTCATGATCAGCCGTCGATGAGAGAACGAAGCTTCGCGATCTGACCCACGGGGTCAGGACCAACGGGGTTCACCGACAACACGGTGACGCCAGCCTCCTTGTACGCAGCAAGGCGCTCTTTGATGAAGCCGGTGCTGCCCACGAGGTTTGCGTTCATGATCCACTCAGCAGGAATCTTCGACGCAGCTTCTTCCTTCTTGCCATCAAGGTAGAGGTCTTGAATTTCCACTGC
>JALQYL010000002.1:29224-60205 GCA_023254135.1 Ilumatobacteraceae bacterium
TGGGACTTCGGCTGCTGCTTCTTTCTTCTTTCCGTCGAGATAAAGATCCTGAATGAGCTTCGCCTCGCGTTCATAGCCGTAGGAAACTGCGATGTCGTTGTAGAAGTTCTTGCCGCGAGCACCCATGCCACCCACGTACAACGCCATGTGTGGACGTGCATTGTCGAGGATCTTTGTTTGCGCTTCACCGGTGAGCGAATCGTCGATGCACAACATGCCGCTTGCCGAGATGTCGAGACGTGCACGGTTTGGATCACGCTTTGCAAGACCAGCCTTGAGAGAGTCGCCCCATACGTTGTGGTACTTCTCTGGGTAGAACATGATGGGCAACCAACCGTCGGCAAGTTCTGCCGTTGCTTCCACGCTCTTGTCCTTCAAGCTTGCCCACCAGATGGGGATGTCTTTGCGAACGGGGTGGTTGATGATCTTGAGAGGCTTGCCCAACCCGGTGCCCTGACCTTCTGGCAGAGGAATCTGCACGGTCTTGCCGTTGTACTGCAATGGCGCTTCACGTGCCCACACGTTGCGGCACACTTCGATGTATTCCTTGATGCGCTGCATGGGCTTTTCGTAGGGAACGCCATGGAAGCCTTCGATCACCTGTGGGCCCGAGGCACCGAGACCAAGAATGAAGCGGCCGTCACTCACGAAGTCACAGCCGGCTGCGGTCATGGCCATGAGTGCAGCGGTACGCGAGTACACGTTCACAATGCCAGTGCCGATTTCCACGCGCGAAGTTTTTGCGGCCAGATAACCCACCTGGGAAATGGCGTCGAAGCTGTACGCCTCTGCGATCCATACCTGGTCGAGACCGGCTTTTTCCAGTTCCACAACGCGATCAACGGCTTCTTTGAATCCGCCCGAGTAATTGATTCCCATTGACAACTTCATGATTCCCCCTTGGGTTGGTTGGGTTCACCCTATGACGCACGACACCCCTCGTGCGACTCCTGGCAACAAATGGCCGTGAACGGTGCGACACTGAACCCCGTGACCCACCTGCCCACGGACTTTCGCATCCCACTTCGAGACGGCGTCACTTTGCGCGCCTTGGAGTGGTCAGCCAACACTGGCACCCCCATTCTTCTTGTTCACGGACTGGCATCGAACGCTCGCCTGTGGGATGGCGCGGCCCGTGAGTTGGCCACGCTCGGACATTCCGTGGTGGCTGTTGATTTACGTGGACACGGCCACAGCGACAAACCAGATCTCGGTTACGGCATGACCGAGGTGGCTCGAGATGTTGCCGATGTCCTGGAATGTCTGGCGCAACGCTCCCCTCACTTCACTCGCGCGTTGGTGATCGGCCAATCGTGGGGAGGCAACATCGTGGTAGAAGTTGCGCACAAACACGGCAACTTGGTGCGCGGCGTTGTTGCAGTCGACGGCGGCACCATTGAACTGGGCGATGCATTCCCCGTGTGGGACGACTGTGCAGAAGTGATGAGCCCACCGCCATTGGAAGGTATGAAGGCCGAACGATTGCGTTCGTACATTCGCGCCGCACATCCCGATTGGAGTGAAGAAGGCATTGATGGGCAAATGCACAACATGGAAGTTCTCCCTGATGGCACCATTCGCCCGTGGCTCACACTTGACCGGCATCTCATGGTGTTGCGCGGACTCTGGGAACACAAACCATCCGACTTGTGGCCACACATTTCAGTACCTGTGATGTTCACACCCGCCGCAAAAGATGACAACGATTTCACTCGTCGCAAGCGGGAACAACTTCACATTGCACAGCAACAACTACCGTTGTGCAGAGTGGAATGGTTTGAACCCGCAGATCATGACCTGCATGCGCAGTACCCCCAACGATTCGCTGCATTGATTGATCACGCCATTTCCACGGAGTTTTTTGTATGAGTATTCCTCGCATTCTCACCATCATGGGTTCGGGCGAAACTGCGCCCACCATGGTCACCACACACCGCACACTCACTGCGATGTTGCCAAAGCCCGTGAAGGCAACGGTTCTTGATACGCCCTACGGCTTTCAAGAAAACGCACCCGAACTTGCAGTGCGTACCGTTGACTATTTCAAGACCTCCATCAACATTGACATTGAAGTGGCGGGGCTTGTTCGATTGCACGACACCCACATTGCCGCCGACCCGGTTGCAGTGGAACGTGGACTGCGCGCGGTCACCGAAGCTGATTACGTGTTTGCTGGCCCCGGTTCTCCCACGTACGCATTGCGTCAGTGGGCGGGGTCTCCCGTGGCGCGCATCATCACCGACAAGCTGCACAACGGTGGCATCGTGACGTTCGCATCTGCCGCGGCTCTCACCCTGGGCAAATCAACGGTGCCGGTGTACGAGATCTACAAAGTGGGCCAAGACGTGGAACGCCTCGATGGTCTCGACATTCTCTCGAGCATCGGCATCAACGCCGCCGTGATTCCGCACTATGACAACTCCGAGGGTGGTAACCACGACACTCGTTTCTGTTACTTGGGCGAGACACGTCTGCAGTTGTTCGAGTCCATGCTCGATGACGACACGTACGTGCTCGGCATCGACGAGCACACTGGCCTGGTCATCAATATCGACTCTGCAGAGGCCACGGTCGTGGGAAATGGCACGGTCACCATTCGCCTCCGATCACAGTCGTTCGTCTTCGAAACTGGTGCTGTCATTCCTTTGGCTTCTTTACAGAATCCTCGGGTTGAGCTTTCCCTGCAGGGCTCGGACATCGAAAAGCGTACGCAAGGTACGAACTTTTCGAAGACAGACTCCTCCACCGCTCCGAATGACATTCAGTCCTCGTCGACGGTTTCATCCACTCCTTCTTCATTAGAAGAGGCGTTGGCGATTCATGTCGAGGCGTTCGATATCGCATTGCAGAATCGGGATGCTGACGCGGCCGTCCGTTCTGCGTTGGCACTTGAAAGCTCCATGAAAGAGTGGAGCGCAGACTCCACGCAGAGTGATGTGGCGGATCGCGCACGTGCCGCGTTGCGTTCCATGATTTCGCAGTTGGGTGATGCTGCAGTTCAGGGTGTGCAGGATCCTCGAAGTGTGGTGGGTCCGTACGTAGAGGCCATGCTTGCTGTGCGCGCCACTGTGCGCGCGGAGAAGCGTTATGACCTCAGCGACGTAATCCGCGATGCGTTCGCCGCACTCAACGTAGAAGTGCGCGATACACCGAACGGTGTGGAGTGGCAGTTACCCGCCAACTAGTGACTGTGCATACCAGCAATGCGTGAACGTCCGCGCAAACCAGCGGCTGCATACACCACGATGAAGATGAACGTTCCCACCAAGATGATGGTGGCACTGGCAGACGTGTCGAGATGGAACGACAGGTACATGCCAAAGAATGCGGACACGGCACCAACGATGGGGGCAATCCACAACATCTTGGCGAATGAATTGGTGAGCATGCGAGCTACAGACGCCGGAATCACCAACAATGCCGAAATGAGCAATGTGCCAATCACGCGCATGGTGACCAAGATGGTGAGCGACAACATGGCCATGAGAATCGCCTCAATCAATGCAACCTTCACACCCGACACCTGGGCCACTTCCGGATCGAACGTGGCGAAGAGAAATGCTCGGTACAAACCCACCACAATGGCAATCACCAAGAGTGTTGTTGCGCCCACTGCGAAGATGTCGATTGTTTGCACTCCCAACACGCTGCCGAACAGCACTGCCTCAATGCTCTTTTGCGCCTGGCCATAACGATTGAGCAACGCAAGACCCATGGCGAATGATGCTGTGGTTACAACACCGATGGCAGCGTCTGCACCAATCACTCTGCGGCGCGCGATGCGGCCAATGATGACGCCAGATGCAACGCCCCAAATGCCGGCGCCTGCGAAGTAGTTCACGTTCATCACCGCGCTCGCGGCTGCTCCACCAAACACCGCATGCGACAAACCGTGCCCGATGTAACTCATGCCGCGTAGCACCACGAACACACCAAGAATTCCGCACAAGGTGCCGGCGAGTGTTGCCACCACCAGACCATTGCGGAAGAACTCGTATGCAAAAGGAGTGAAAACTCCGCCGAACATCACAGTGCTCCCAATCGCTTCGCGATGTCGTTGCCGCCATGGTCCACCACAACGGGCATGCCACCGTGCAACAACACATCCATGGGTGCGCCGTAGGTGCGTTCCAACACTTCGGACGTGAGAACCTCAGCGGGTGAACCATCGGCGATGAGTTCAGTGTCGTGAGCATGATGGACACGCCTTCTTCATGCAGGTCGGCAAGCAAGTGCAGAATCTCATGACGTGTTCGCACGTCGACTCCCGATGTTGGTTCGTCGAGAACCAGCAACTCGGGCTGATGAAACAGAGCGCGCGCCACGAACACACGCTGCTGCTGGCCACCCGACAACTCACGAATGTGGCGATTGTGCAGGCCAGCAAGACCCAACTTCTCCAGCAACTGCAAGGCCGTTTCACGTTCCTCTTTGGTGATGCGCGGCCAACGACCCAACACTTGGCGAGTCATCACCACCACTTCAAGAACCGTGACGGGGAAATTCCAATCCACTGACTCAACTTGTGGCACATAGCCCATGCGCAAGCCAGCGCGCTTCAACACGTGTCCGTGCACGGGCTTCACCGTGCCCAATACCGACTTCAGAAGAGTTGTCTTACCTGAACCGGATGGGCCAACAATGCCCACGAAGTCGCCCGAGTGCATGGTGAAGTGCACATCGCGAATTGCATATGAAGAGTCATATGCACATGAAATGTGCGCACACTCGACGAGAACACCAGGGGTCACTGCGGATAGGTCGCCTTGTCGGAAATCTTGGTGTCGATGTTGATGGCTTTGATGGCGGTTGCGTCTCCGCCCAGTGCCTCCACGATGGTGACGAAGTTGAACTTCATGAGACCGGCCCACGAATGGTCGGCATCGCCTGGTTTTCCGGGCAAATCATCGTCGCGCAAAGAGTCCACGTACCGTACGCCGGTCTCTTTGCCGATTTGTTCCATCACCGAGGAAGGAAAGACTTCGCTTCCGAAAATGGCCTTCACTGCGTATGACTTCACTTGCGCAATGAGGTCGGCAATTTCTTTCGTGGATGGTTCGGAGAAGGACGACGGCTGAATGGCGCCAATCACGTCGTATTCAAAGTGTTGCGCAAAGTACGCATATGCATCGTGGTACGTGAGCAATTTGCGGTCGTTGGCGGGAACGGTCTCTGTTGCTTTCACCATGGCGGCATCCAACTGCATCACCACTGATGACACCTTCACGTAGTTGTCATCGTATGTAGCCGCGTTTGCAGGGTCCATGGTGGCCAACACGTCGCGAATGGTGGTGAGCATGCTGAGCACCATGGGCGGGTTGGTCCAAATGTGCGGGTTTGGCTTGCCGGCTTCCTTCGGGAACGAGAAGTCGTAGATCCAGCCGGTCTTCGGAAGGTTGGCGGTGCCCACCTCACAGATGAGTGCGTTTTTCGATGATGCAGTTGCGAGATCGCGCGCAGGGTCATCGAGATACAAACCGTTCACAAATACAGCATCAGCCTTCTCAAGATTCACAGCAGCGCTAGGTGGTGGTTCATACGTGTGCGAGTTGGTTCCTTCTGGCACGATGCCATTCACAATGGTGCCGGTGGAGCCTGCAACGAGTGCGACCAGATTTGTTATGGGAGCAACTGTGACCGCCACGCGCAGTGGACGGCCAGAAATTACCTTGCCACTGTTGCAGGCAGCTGCCGCCGCTTGAGCCTCTGCATCACCCGCACCAATGTCGGCAGTATTTGCATCGGACAGTTTTGGGTCGGGCTGAGGCACCGTGTCGGAGGTTGACGTGGAGCCGCATGAAACGAGAGTCATGGACAACAAGGCAATGGCGGGAAGCACTAAACGACGACGCATGCCGCAAGGCTACTTGTGAATACAGGCGCTAACGCCCCGATTCGGCTGCCTATCGGGGCGTCACACCCAAGGTGAACGAGCGAACGGCACGAGCAAAGATGTTGGCCTCTACATCGGGCTCGGTGATGGGCGTCAATTTGGTGGCACGTGCAGACAACTCCCGGAACACCGTGGTGAGCACCAGACGAGCCATGTTGGCGCCCACGCACAGGTGCGTTCCGAAGCCAAACGACAAGTGCGGATTTGGATTTCGTCGAATGTTGAAATCGAACGGATTCTCGAACACGGCTTCATCGCGGTTGGCCGACGGATACAACATCACGAAGCGATCGCCGGCTTTCACTTCTTGCCCGCCAATTACGTCGTCAGTCTTGGCAGTGCGGAACATGTTGTTCAACGGAGTAACCCAGCGCAGCACTTCTTCCACTGCCCCATTCACCAACGAGGCATCAGCACCCATCGCCTCCCATTGATCCTGGTGATCACAGAAGGTGCGTAATCCGTGCGAGATGGCAGTGCGTGTTGTTTCGGCGCCACCCGCAATGAACAAACCGATTTCGTTCATCACGGCCTCGGGAGTCAACGTTTCGCCGTCAATTTCCGTGTTGGCCCAAATCGACATGAAGTCATCTCGCGGGCAGCCTTTTGCTTCTTGATACAAGGGGACGGCGGCACCAACGAATTCTTGATTGGCAGCAACGAAACCGGCCATTTGCTCTGGGTCACGCTCGCGCATGTCGGTACGCATGAGACGTTCGCTCCATGACTTCAGTTGCGGCCACATTTCCTCGGGGAAACCCAGCAAGCGTGTGGTGAGTCGCGCAGGAAGTTGTCCGGCCAACATTTCAATCACTTCAAACTGGCCGCGTTCGATTGCCTCGTCAATCAATTCGGTGACCAACAGTTCGATTTCTTCGGTGCGCTTGTTCACGCCTGCGTGCGTGAGATGTGGCTGCACCAACATTCGTTGCTGACGATGGCGGGGGTCGTCCTGGGCGATCATGTTGCATTCACTGGGTGACCAGATGGCGCGATACCCCTGTCCCGAAATGAACACCGATGAACGACGCTCGGCATCCATCACATCGGCGTGTCGTGTGAGCCCCCACAGGCCATTCTTTTCGTCGCGATACACCGGTTCGTTCGCGCGCATCCAGGCCCAGGTGTCGTGTGGATTCGACTGGTACAGGTGTGGATCAAGAAGGTCCACTACTCGACGATCTGTTGATGTGCTCACAGCGCTTTCCCCCTGCGTGCTTCTGCCCAACTCATACCCACCGTGGGGTCTGGCTCGGCCGGTAAACCCAGCACTCGCTCCCCCAGGATGTTTCGTTGCACTTCCCCCGTGCCCCCACCAATGGTGAGTGCTTTGGAAAACATATACCCGCTGTACCAGCTCTTCGACCAGATGGTTTTTCCGATCTTGGCATCGGGTTCACCAATCACCATTGCGTCCGCGCCCGTGATGTCGCGCGCAACTTCCATGGCACGCTGACCATGTTCATCGGCCATGATCTTGCGCACACTGGCCTCTGGGCCCGGAGCTTCGCCGCGCAACCGAGCGGTGAGCGTGCGCATACGAATGATTTCAATCACCGTGTGTTCTATGTAGAGCTGCGCAAGGCGTTGACGCATCACTTGTGTTTTCACACCCAGCTTCTTTGCTTCTTCAATGATGTCGAGCGCAGTGGGGCCTGCTCCCCACAACACGCCACCAGTGGACAGCGATACGCGCTCGTTGCCCAATGTGACCTTTGCGAGACGCCATCCGTCATTCACCTCGCCCACCACGTTGGCTTGCGGGATACGAACGTCGGTGAAGAACACTTCGTTGAAACTCTTGGCACCCGCAATATTGGTGATGTTGCGAATCTCAATACCCGGTGCATCCATTGGGCAAATGAAATACGTGATGCCCTTGTGCTTGGGGGCATCGGGATCCGTGCGTGCGATGAGAATGCCGAACTTTGAATAGTGAGCGCCCGTGGTCCAAATCTTCTGCCCGTTGATGACCCACTCATCACCATCACGCACGGCACGAGTACCCACACCCGCCAGGTCACTGCCAGCTTCTGGTTCAGAGAACAACTGACACCAAATTTCCTCGGCCGCTAACGCAGGCAGAACGTACCGCTGCTTCTGTTCGTCGGAGCCGGCAAAAATGATGGTGGGGGCAGCCCAACCAATACCTATTTGATTCGACGGACGCTTCACTCCGGCACGAGCAAATTCATCGTCGATAATGATTTGTTGCACCGGGTCAGCACCGCGACCCCACGGCTCCGGCCAGTGAGGTGCTACGTATCCCGACTCGGCCATTTCCCGGTCTGTGGGATTGGGATGCTCCGTCAACCAAGCACGAACCTCATTGCGACGTGGATCATCTAAGCCAGGTAGGAGTTCATCCATTCGGTCAGAGTACGGTAAAACCATGAGCCAATTGACATATGACGGAAAAGTTGCAGTAATCACCGGAGCAGGCGGTGGCCTTGGTCGCCAGCACGCACTGCTTCTCGCATCGCGAGGTGCGCTTGTGGTGGTGAACGATCTCGGAGGTTCTGTTGACGGAACGGGCGAGAACGCAAGCGCAGCACAGAAGGTTGTCGACGAAATTGTTGCAGCTGGTGGCGAGGCAGTGGCCAACCACGACAGCGTCTCCACACCAGAAGGTGGCGAAGGAATCATTCAGACCGCCATCGATGCGTACGGCCGCGTGGACATCGTCATCAACAACGCAGGCATCCTGCGTGACAAGACCTTCCACAACATGACTCCAGACCTGGTTGACTCCGTGATTGAAGTGCACCTGAAGGGCGCCTTCAACGTCACTCGCCCAGCATGGATTCGCATGCGCGAGCAGGGATACGGACGCATCGTGTCCACTTCGTCTGCTGCTGGCATCTTCGGCAACTTCGGACAGGCCAACTACGGCGCAGCAAAGATGGGCCTTGTCGGATTCAGTCGCGTGCTCGCCGCAGAAGGCGCAAAGTACAACATCAAGGCAAACGTGATTGCACCACTCGCACTCACACGTATGACCGAGAACCTCATGGGTGCACTTGGCGAGAAGCTCGACCCATCATTGGTCACTCCAATCGTTGCGTGGCTTGCTCACGAAGATTGTGATGTCACCGGTGAGATCTACTCGGTAGGTGGCGGTCGCGTTGCTCGCGTGTTCATCGGTGAAACAGTTGGATACGTCAACCCCAAGCTCACGCTTGAAGACGTGCGTGACAACTGGTCACAAATTCGCAACACCGAGGGTTACGTAATTCCGAACACCCTTCCAGAAGAGACTGCTCTCTTCTTCAACGCAATCAAGTAGTCATGTCCACCGAGTCGGTCGACACGTTTCGTGCCCGTGCGGCTGCATGGCTGGCGGATAATCGTCAGCATGCACCGCGCGACTACGGCGCCATTTGTCCCCCCGACTTGGTGACTGAAGGAATCGCATGGCAAAAGCGCATCTTTGAGGCCGGATTCGCTGGTCTGCATTGGCCTGCTGAATTCGGTGGTCAGGGACTCTCCCCTGCCTTTCATGGAGCATGGGTGGAAGAGTGCGCGAAAGCCGGTGTGCCACCTGTGCTGAACATGGTGGGGCTTGTGCTCGCTGGCGGCGCTGTGATGGCATTCGGTACACCCGAACAAAAAGCTCAGCATTTGCGCGCCACCTTGAGCGCAGAAGTGGTGTGGTGCCAGTTGTTCTCCGAGCCAGGCGCTGGAAGCGACTTGGGTTCACTCAGCACTCGTGCCGACCGCGATGGTGACCGCTTCATTATCAATGGTCAAAAAGTGTGGTGCAGTGGTGGTCGTTGCAGTGACTGGGGCATTCTCATGGCCCGCACCGACTTCGAAGCAAAGAAACACGAGGGCATCTCGTTCTTTCTCATTCCCATGAACTTGCCTGGCATTGAAGTACGACCGCTCAAGCAGATGACCGGCGAATCAGAATTCGATGAAGTGTTCTTCACCGATGTTGAATTGCCGGCAGAAAATCTCATCGGTCCTCTACATGGTGGATGGGGTGTGGGCATGGCCGTTCTCACCAATGAGCGTGGACACATTGGCGCCAGCGTGATTGGTTTGGAGCGCCGCTTGGAATCGATGGCCGCACTTGGACGCGGACGCGGTTTGGAACAACCACAACGCCAGGATCTGGTTTCATTGCTCTCCAAGGGCACTGCGTACAAGGCAATGGCACAAACCCAAGGGCCTGTCGCAAGCACCGCCTCCTCGCTCATGAAGTTGGGCATCACCGAAATGATGTTCGATGTTTCCATGTTGCGCGCAGATATTTCCGGTGCAGATGCGATGCTGGAAGGGCCCGATGCAATGGGCATGTTGTCCGCACCTGGTGCACGAATCGCTGGTGGGTCCAGCCAAGTGCAGAAGAACATCATCGGTGAGCGTTTGCTCGGATTGCCCAGGGAGCCAAAGTGACGCGACACATCGCCTGCAATGACGCAACATTGATTCCATCGCTAGATGGCGTCACCATCGCGATGCACGATTTCGGAGGCATGGGCTCGCCTGTACTTGTTTCGCACGCCACGGGTTTTCATGCTCACTGCATGGAACCCATTGCAACGGCGATGAACAAGCAACACCATGTGATGGGTCTCGACCACCGCGGATACGGCGATGCTGACGCAGTGGACCCTGCAACTCTCACCTGGCGTCCGTACGGTAGTGATGCGCTCGCGGCGGCTCGTCATCTTTCTGCGCAACACAATGGTGCGCCCATTGTTGGTATCGGACATTCCATGGGTGGCGCATCACTTCTCATGGCCGCGCACGAACAACCTGCACTCTTCAGGGCGTTATTCGTGTTTGAACCCATCGTGTTTCCACCCGTTGATCCGGAAGCAGAAGCAAATCGCCCACCCAACCCGCTCGCGGGTGGTGCACGCAAGCGTCGCAGCACGTTTCCTTCGTTCGAAGCGGCATTGGAGAACTACACCGCCAAGCCACCGATGAACACGTTCGATGCGCATGCACGCGAGGCCTACGTGCGTTACGGCTTCAAACCCAACGCAAACGGTGAAGTGGAATTGAAGTGCCTGCCCGAACACGAGGCACGCACCTACGAAACGGGCGGTAGTAGCGGTGCCTGGAACGACCTACCGAACATTCAGACCCCTGTGTGGGTAATCTCGGGCGCACCTGCTCCGTATCAACCGTCATCGTTCGCCATCAAAGTTGCCGAACAACTTCCGAATTCCACCTACGTACAGTTCGACGAGATGGGTCACTTCGGACCACTGGAACATCCTCTGGTGATTGCCACCTTGGTGGAAACAACTCTCGCCACGTTCGCATGACATCTTTCGACGAAGCGGGTGACCGCGTTCTTGAACCGTTGCGCAATCATCGCGCATCAAACGCCTTGTTTGGTTTTGCCAGCAAGGTGGGCGACTTCAGCGTGGTGTGGCACATCATCGGGCTGCTGCGCGCCATTGGTTCCGTGCATCGCCTACAACAAGCACTGGCGCTTTCGGTGGCGTTGGGCGTGGAGAGTGTGATTGTGAATCAAGGCGTGAAGAGGTTGTTCAAGCGTGAGCGTCCCACCACATCGGGCGACCATCGGTTCGAGGTGCGCACGCCAAGCACCAGCAGTTTCCCCAGTGGTCACGCATCGTCGGCAACGTTTGCCGCCATCGTGCTCACGTCGTTCACCGGTTTTCCGTTGGCGGCTGTGTGGTTGATCATTGCGTTGGTGGTGGCTCTTAGTCGTGTGGTGGTGCGCATTCACCATCTCAGCGACATTGTGGGCGGCATCGTGACGGGCGCCATTTTGGGCGGCATAGCCGTGCCCATCCTCTCGTCCATTTTGTGACCACCTCTCCATGAGGGAATACTCCGGAACGTTCGTATGTTGGCATCACTATGACTCGTTCCTTTGGTCTCACATATGACTACCGCTGTCCCTTTGCTCGCCTGGTGCACGACCACGTGGTGGAAGGATTGCGAGCCGGTGCCGATTGGGATGTGAAGTTCCTGCCGTTCTGTTTGGGTCAAGCACATGTTGAAGAGGGACAGCCAGATATTTGGGACACACCCGAGATGGACTCCGGTTTGCAGGCTCTGCAGTTGTCCATTTCCATTCGCGACAATCAGCCCGACAAGTTCATCGACTTTCATCAGGCAATGTTCAACCATCGTCACAACGGCGGCGGAAACCTGCGAGATCACCACACTCTCGAGCGCATCATGAACGACACGGGAGTGAACGCAGCCGATGCATTCGCTGATGTCGCAACGGGACGCGTACTGCAGGTGGTGAAGACCGAACACGAGCAATACGTGCGCAGCCACCAAGTGTGGGGCACCCCCACTTTCATTGTGGGAGACAAGTCGGTGTTCGTGCGTCTGCTCGACCACGCCCACGGAGATTCAGCCGCCGCTACGGCCACCATCAACCGACTTCTCGACGACATTGACTGGCCTATTCTCAACGAGTTCAAGCACACCAGCATCCCCATGTAACGCATGCGCCCAACCCATGTAGGTTGAGGCAATGGCTGAACACGACAAGCGCATGAGCGACACCGAGTCGCTGATGTGGCGACTGGAAAAAGACCCGTATCTCGCGTCTACATTCGCCAACATCACCATTCTCGATCGTGCACCAGACATGGACCTGCTGTACGCACGCATGGAACGTGCGGCGTTGTTGTTCCCTCGCCTGCGCCGTCGCGTGCAACCTGCTCCCGGCAACTTCGGCAATCCCACGTGGGTCGACGATCCATCGTTCGATATTCGTTATCACGTGCGCAACATCTCACTCGCCGAACCCGGCGACATGCGCCAGTTGTTCGACCTTGTCACGTTGCTCATTGCCGACCCATTCGATCGTTCTCGTCCGTTGTGGCACTTCATCATCATCAACGGCTTGCGTGGCGGCAAGAGTGCGCTCGTGCAGAAAATGCACCACACCGTCACCGACGGCCAGGGAGGCGTGGAACTTTCCATGCATTACCTCGACCTCGAACGTGAGCCTCACATGCTTCCAGCACTCGACCCCGACCTGGTGAATGCAGCCAACGACATCAGTGAACCGGACGCCACCGAGGCTTTGCGGGGAGCCATGGCCGATTCACTGCGCATGCCACTTGCGTTGTTGCGTCAAGTACGTGATGTGGTGTCCGATCCTTCACTCATCGGCACCATTGGCGCATCCACAACTGCCACCGTGAAGGGACTCATCGCCCAACTCAGCGAAACCGATGGTGCACGTTCACCGTTGTGGACCGAACGCTCGTTGCGTCGTCGTCTGGAAACAACTCGTGTGTCGTATCACGACATGCGTGGTGCAGCGAAGGCTCTGGGCGGCACTCTCAACACGTCGTTCGTTACCGCGGCAGCACATGCAGCAGGTAACTACCACCGTGCACTTGGCGCACCAGTGGAGTCATTGCGCGCAAGCATGGCCATCAGTACCCGCACAGACAACAGCGGCGCCAACGCATTCACTCTCGCACGCATGTTGGTGCCCACCAGCGAGATGCCGTTGCCCGAACGCTTCAATGCCATCAACGAAATATTGAATGCGGCGCGAGAAGGATCATCTTCAGGTTCACTGGAGGCAATTGCCACGTTCTCGGCCGCCCTTCCCACTTCTGTGGTCACCCGATTGGCCCGTGCACAGGCTGAAACAGTTGATTTTGCAACGTCAAACGTGCGCGGAGCAGGCGTACCGCTGTACGTGGCAGGCGCCAAAATGCTGGAGAACTACCCCGTGGGTCCGCTGGGCGGAGTTGCATTCAATCTCACCCTCATGAGCTACCTGGGAAGCCTTGACGTGGGCATCAACATCGATGAGGCAGCCGTGGAGAGTCCGGCCTTGTTGCGCGACTGCCTTGATGAAGCATTCCGCGAAGTGAGTTCATATGCGCCCGTGCAGGAAACGCACAATGATGTTCCACCGCCACCGCCACCGGCAGCAACGAAAACTATTCGGCGCTGGTGGAAGCGCTCGCGCTGAGAAGCGAGCGCAAGTCGAGAAGCAAGTCTCCGACTTCAACAGCTGAAACAAGTTCGCGCTTCAGCATTTCTGCCAATGCCTTGTCGATAACTGCGAGCGCCTCGGTGATCACTGGTTCGCGTGTGTCGATCATGTGGTGCTCCTTTGTGTCTGCATAGACGGGAACCAAGGTTGCTGGTTTCCGCCCGCTGTCCCACATCGTACAGATGCGATGAGCCAAAGGGCGGACACTTGCCATCGTCCAATATTTCGTGGGGGTGACTGGTGCCATAAGGTCATGACCATGAACCTTGATGGAAAGACCACCGTTGTCACAGGAGCTGCCGGCGGTATCGGCGCTGCTCTTGCCCGCCGCTTTCACGCCGCTGGGGCACGCGTTGTTGTGGCCGACCGCGATGCAGACCGACTGAACGCCGTTGCTGCAGAACTCAACGCCATTCGCCCCGACAGTGCACTTGCAGTAGTGGCAGACATCAGTTCCGAACAAGGCAACATCGACCTCATTGAAGCAGCACGCGCCAAGTTCGGATTCATCAACTTGTTCTTCGCCAACGCCGGAGTTGCAGTAGGCACCACGTTGGAAGACACCGACGAAGCGACGTGGAACATGGTGATGAACATCAACACTCACGCACATCGATGGGCGGCCAAGCACCTCATGGGCGAATGGATTGCGGCCGGTGAGGGTTACTTCTGTAGCACCGCCTCCGCTGCGGGTCTTCTCTCGCAAATTGGCAGCGGCACGTACAGCGTGAGCAAGCACGCAGCAGTTGCGTTTGCCGAGTGGTTGTCCATCACGTATGGCGACCGCGGCATCCGCGTGACCACTCTGTGCCCTCAAGGCGTGAACACAAATATGTTGAATCCACCCGACGCCACCGGCATTGCATCAAACGGTGGAAGCGCCGTGAAGGCATCGGGCGCCGTTTTGGAACCAGCTGACGTTGCAGATGTTGTGTACCAACACATTCTTGAAGAGAAGTTCCTCGTCATGCCGCACCCCGAAGTGCACACGTACGAAGAACGCAAAGTTGCTGACCGCGATCGCTGGCTTGCGGGCATGCGTCGCTTGCAAGCAAAAGTCTCTGGCTTGTAGCCAACACAACACACGGGGGAAATCATGGGAGTACGTCTTGAACCATCAGACGAGTACATGCACGAACTTGGACCTGAGTCCAACTTCAACGAAAGCATGTACATCAACTGTTTCGATCCGAAGTCACAAGTGGGTGGTTGGTTCCGTATGGGCAACCGCGCGAACGAGGGCTATGCGGAAATGACCGTGTGCTTGTACTTGCCGAATGGTCGTGTGGGTTTCATGTTCAAGCGTCCAGCCATCGAGAACAACGATGCACTCGATGCTGGTGGTCTCACATGGACCATGGTGAAGCCGTTCGAAGAACTGCGCATTGATTTCACCGGCAAGGTGGTGTTGCTGGACGACCCCACGGAAATGGCCGATCCTAAGACCGCATTCAAGAACAACCCATTCGCCGAATGTGAAGCGCACATCACTTTCACCGGCCAAGGTCGTCACAGCATGTTTGGTGGCGAGCCCGACACGCCACATGAAACACCAGGCGAGGAATTCGCCAAGGGTCATTACGAGCAATTGGTCACTGCACGCGGATCACTGCGTGTGGGAAATGAGGAATGGGAAATCAACGGTTTCGGCTTGCGCGACCACTCATGGGGTCCTCGCTATTGGCAAGCACCGTGGTACTACCGCTGGCTCACTGCCAACTTCGGCGAGAACTTGGGTTTCATGGCCAGCCGTGTTGCCAAGAAAGACGGTCCTGGCACTCGAGGTGGTTTTGTGTGGGACAACGGTCAGTTGCACTTGTGTGACGATGTGCAGGTTTCAACCGTCACCACCGGTGAAGAGGATTACCACCAGAAGGTCACAGGCGTCATTCGTTCTTCCAAGTCAGGCAAAGAGTGGAATTTCCAAGGTGATGTCACCAGCCTGATTCCGTTACGAAACCGCCGCCAGGATCCAGACGGCAATTGGTTGATGACTCGCATCAGCGAGGGCATGACCAAGTGGACCATCACCTCGGGCGAACACGAAGGTGCCGTTGGTTTCGGAATGAGTGAATATCTCGACCAAATCATCGATGGCTCCCCCGTAGGTCTCGCCGAATAATCACCACTTCGTAGCGAAAAACAACCAAGTAGGGCCGACACACGGCGTGGCTACGGTGCGCATATGCGCATCTTTCGAATTGCCGTTGCCACCACGCTGCTCTCCATTGCCACATCGGTCATGGTGCTCACGGCCAGTGCTGCTCACGCATCTCCTTTCTCTTACTCCAGTGTCAACGTGGGCAACCACAGCGCGTGCGCGGTGACAACTGATGGTCAGGTGTTGTGTTGGGGCGAGAACTATGAGCAACATCTCATTCCCACTCGCTCAGAGCGTTATATCAACTCGCCTGTGCCTGTGGCGTTTCCCGAGCGCATCGTGTCGGTTGACGTTGGAGTAGGCAGCACTCACTGTGCACAAGCCGAGAGTGGTCGCGCGTACTGCTGGGGCACCGGTGGCCACCTGGGTAGTTACCTCACCACCGTGTCGCGCACACCAGTGCGAGTGGAATTTCCCAATGACATTCGCGTCACCAACGTGCAGAACAGTTACGGAAATGCCTGTGCTCTCGATACTGACCGCACGTTGTGGTGTTGGGGCGACGCGCTCACATTGGGCGATGGCAACGTAGACCCTGTACGCATTCCGGTGCGTCTCTCCATGCCCGACAACTCCCCCATTGCGCAATACGACATGGGGACCCAGGGCACGTGCGTCGTTACCGATGCCGCACATATGTATTGCTGGGGTCCCATCAACGGATATCCCTCACCGTGGCACAACGTGGCATTCCCCATTGTGCAGATTCCTGCGCCTGCTGGCACCACATGGCTATCAGTACAACAAGACGGCGAACGTTTATGTGGCATCACTACCAACGGCAGTGGATATTGCCAAGGCGACAACTACAACGGCAACTTCGGCAACGGCACGTACGACGACAGCACGGTGATGACGCGCATGCTGGTGCCAAACGGCGAATCGGTGCGGTCCCTTCACTTGGGTTCGTATTCCACATGCATTGTCACCTCTGCTCAGAACATCTGGTGCGTGGGCGAAGGCGGCAGCGGCCAGTTGGGTACCGGCACCACATTGGGCGGTCGCACATGGCGTCAACCCGTGTTCCCCGCTGGCGTTACGGTGTCGCGCCTTTCAATGAGTCATGGGGGCACATGCGGACTCGATGCCAACAACCAAATCTGGTGTTGGGCCTACATCGCCAACTACGACCTCAACGGCGGCATCGTGTTCAACAACTTGTTGCCTGTCATGCGCCCACAAGTGGGATCGCCTGAAGTGTCCACTCCCGAGGTCACTCGCATCACCGCAGGTTCTGCCGTGCTCAACGCATCCGCTCTTCCCTATGGCTTTGCCACCTCCGGCACACTCGAATACTCCACCGACGCAACATTCGCCACGTCAACGGTCATCAATGGCACTGGGCGCACTGTCGATGGCTCCAGTTCTCCTCTTTCGCTCAGTGCCAGCATCTTTGGTTTGGCACCTCGCACCACCTATTACGTGCGGGCCACTGCCCACAATGTGGCCGGCGATGCCGTTAGCGGCGTCACATCGTTCCTCACACTGGGTTCCGAGCCCACCATTTTGGAACTTCTCACCAATAACGTCACCGGCAACGAAGCCACGGTTGTGGCCGAAATAGATCCGGGTTTGTTGTTCACCGAAGCACGAGTGGAAATTAGTGACTCGACCTCTTTCTCCGACAACAGCCCCACCATCAACATGGGGTCCGTTGGCGGCGACGCAATTGGTCGCGTATCTGCGCAACTCGCCGACCTGTCACCACAACACACATATTTCGCGCGCGTTGTCGCGACCAATGTGTTGGGCTCCACGGTGTCCGAAGCCATCTCATTCACCACGGTGGGCGAAGCACCCACCATTACGTCGCTTTCCGCTTCATCCACCACTTCATCCGTGTCGGCAGTCGTGAGCCTCACCACCGGCAACACCCGCGGCACCATCTCTTATCAATTGTCCCGCACTTCATCATTCGCGGTCATCACGCACTCGCAGTCCAATTCATTTCGAAGCAGTGGACCGCAGCACTTCACCTTCGATGCACACGGGCTCACCATGGCCACGGATTACTGGATACGCGCCATTGTTGCCAACGACCTCGGTTCGCACACCAGCGAGACATTGCGTGTGCGCACCAAAGGCAGTGCACCACTTCTGGGCACACTCTCCGTACAACCCATATTGCAAGGGGCAGTGCTCACCTTCACGTTGGATACCACCGGTGTCAACACCCTGGCTGTCATCAACATTGCCACCAACGGCGACCTGAAAAATTACACGTCACATTTCGCGTTCTCCGGAATCAATAACGGTATGCAAACCGTCTCCATCACCGTTCCACGCCTCAGTCCCACCGTTGAATACTTTGCACGGGTGACCGCCACCAATTCGTTGGGCCACACCGATTCCAACATTTTGTCGTTTCGCACGGTGCGGCCACTTGGCCTGGTGATCAATGACGATGAGGTGTCCACCACCAATCCACACATCACACTGAATCTGCGTTACCCCGCAGACACGGTTGCCATTCGCGTGGCCAACAACGCCGAATTCTCGGGTGCACGCATCTTTGCTCCCACTGCATCCATCGCCTGGGATCTCATCACCGGCATCGAAGAACAATCGCTACGTACCGTGTATGTGGAATTCATCAGTGCAAGTGGCAGAGCGGTGCTGTACACCGACGACATCACACTGGAAACAGACACCACCATTCCCGACGAGGAAGCGCCAGTCATCACCACCGTGCGCGCCGTGACCGCGCAATCCATGTCGGTGAGCGGTATTTCCAATGCGTCTTCCGCCAAGAATGTCCGTCGCTTCGTCGTTGCGGTGAGCGACAAAATGAGTGGCGTTACTCGTATTCAAACCAAAGTGGGCGCACGTGTGGTCACTCAAAAGGTCGATGCATTGCGAGCTGGCGAATACTCATTGTCATTCGCACGTTCTGTGAAGTCATTCTCCGTTCGTGTCATCGACCGCTCGGGCAATGTTTCAAAGTGGCGCAAGATCAACGTGCGATAGCCGACTCTTACTCCAGGGACGTGCGCATGAGGAATCGCTCAGCCACCGAAGCATCGCCAATTACCTCCACGTCAAAGCTGGACAGTCGACGCCACAACAACATGTTCAAATCGTTGGCAGTTCCACGTATGGCGCACGAACCTTTGGCGTGTTCCCTCGTCACGGTCAGCACATCTGCATCACCAGGTACCACCAACCACTCGCCTTCCACATCGGTGCAATGCAGATGAACCGAGCCACCAACGATGGGTTGCCCCTCTCGAGCATGGGGCAGCATCACGTACAAGAACTCATCAATGCCATCACTGCTCAGTTCCGGCTGCAACGCAGGTTCTAATCCGGACGCCTTGCACGCATCCCACATGTGCACCGCGCTCTCGTGTGCCATGCGACGAACAATCCATGCCACATTCTGCGGACCCGTCCATGTCCAACACGGCATGTCGGGGTCTGCATTCCCCAACGTTTCAAGTGCCGCAGCAACGCCTTCGGTGTACCACTGAGAAAGATCACGGGGGTCTGGGCGCTTCACCCATTCCAGCACCGTGGTGTCCATGGCTTTTTTGTCGATGACTTGTTTCCAGAACACCAACACTTCACCCATGTGCCATAACAACTCACTGTTGGTCCATCCTGGACACGCTTCAATGTTTGCATTGGGGTGACCTGCCACTGCGGTGGCAATGCGCGTGGTGTGATCGCGTGTGGCAGCCAGATATTGCTGGTGGTCCATCAGATTGAACGGGTTGCGTCAGCCAACTCTTGCCATTGCGACATGGGCAACGCGCGCACATCTTCGGTGAGGACCTGTACGCACACGTGGTCTGCGCCGCCATCAAGATGTGCCTTCACACGACTCAGCACTTGATCGGTTGTACCCCATGCAACGATGGCGTCCACCACGTTGTCGGCTTGGTTCACAATGTCTTCCTCTTTGTAACCCATGCGAATGAGATTGTTCACATAATTCGGCAAACGCGTATAGGTGCTCATGTGCGTGCGAGCAATGGTGCGCGCCTTTGCCGGGTCAGTTTCAAACACCACGGCTTGTTCGGGTGCCAACAATGCCTCGGCGCCCATGATGTTGCGAGCCTCCACTGTGTGTTCCACCGGAATGAAATACGGGTGAGCACCATCGCATCGGTCTGCGGCCAACTTCAACATCTTTGGTCCGAGCGCAGCGAGCACACGACGCGGTGCAGCTGGTTGAGGCGAAAAGAATGCAGCCGCATCCATGTGATCGAGGTATTGCACCATGGTGGAGTACGGCTTGCTGTAGTTCACCTTGTGTGCGCCCTCCACCATGGGTGCATGACTCACACCCATGCCCAACACGAATCGGTCAGGAAAGGCTTCGCTCACCGTGCGCCAACCAGAGTTCATGGTTTGCGCGGTACGTGCATGAATGCTGGCAATACCTGTTGCCAGCACCATGTTCTTCGTGGCTGACAACAACAGCGATGTGGAAGCAAATGGTTCGCGCAACACGGCTTCGGGAACCCACACCGTTTTGAAGCCCATGGCCTCCACTTGTGCGATGGCTTCTTGCGACTTCTTCATTGGTTGCATGTCGAACGTTGCAGTCCACAAGCCAACCTTGCCCAAATCAATTTTGCTCATGCGCGAACGCTACATGAGCCACGTGGAAATTCAGCGTTGGAACACCCAGTCGTCGATGAGTCGACGAGCAATGGAAATCGCAGGCGGAATGGGTGGCAGTTCATCACGACGGAACCACGCCGCTTCTGCGATCTCGGTGGTGTCACACACAATGTCTCCCGACACCCATTTCGCACGGAAGCCCAGCATGAGCGAATTCGGAAAAGGCCATGGCTGACTTGCAACGTATTGCACGTTGTCCACCACTACACCCACTTCTTCGTGCACTTCTCGCGCCACGCACTGCTCCAGGTTCTCACCCGCTTCCACGAAGCCCGCAAGACACGAAAACATTGGTCCACGGAAATTCACACCACGTGCCAACAATGCCTCTTCATCGTCGCCTTCGCCACGCGTCACCAACGTGATGATGGCGGGAGACAATCGCGGGAACTGCATCAACTTGCACGCAGGGCAAATGTACGCGCGCTCGTTCGGCGCAAGTTGTGTGGGTTCACCACAGCGACCACAGAAACGGTGCGTACGTGCCCACTCAATAATTTGCACGGCGCGTCCGGCAATGGCCCATTCGTCTTGCGGTACGCGTCCAAATAATGAGTACAGATCCATGTCTGCGCCGTACGCAGGGTCCTCACCGTGCGGCACATCAATTCCCCAACATGCAACATCGCCGTGCATACCCAAGAAATGATGTTCCCAACCGTCTTCCGCCGGACGATCATCGATGAATACCTTGGCGCCGATGACATGGATATATCGGTGCTCGGTGGCCGAATCGGCAGGGCTCAACGAGGGGCGAAAGGTTGCATCTGAAGCGCTCATCACCAATGACCGTAGTGCCCGCCAGCACGGGCGCCCCGATTAAGCATGGGCTCCACTGGCACGACACAGAGGCACGGTGCGTAGGATGACGAAATGGCACGTTCCCAAAATTCAGTAGTAATCGTCGACGCAGTACGTTCCGCAATCGGACGTCGTAACGGCGGTTTGTCATCCCTCCATCCTGGTGAAGTCCTTGGCAAGGTCCAGAAGGCTCTCATCGACCGCTCCGGCATCGACCCCGCTCTTGTTGAGCAGGTTGTTGGTGGCTGTGTCAGCCAGGTGGGTGAGCAGGCGTTCAACATCACTCGTACTTCCTGGTTGGCCGCAGGTCTTCCACTCACCACCGCCGCAACAACAGTGGACACGCAGTGTGGTTCTTCACAGCAGGCCACCGGACTTGCATCATCACTCGTGGGCTCCGGTGTCGTTGACATCGCAGTTGCATGTGGTGTTGAAGTCATGAGCCGCATCCCCATTGGCAGCAATGGCAACAAAAACCTCGGCCTCGGCGTACCCATTCCGAAGACGTACTTCGAGCAGTACGAAATGACGTCGCAGTTCGAAGGTGCAGAGCGCATCGCCGACAAGTGGGGCATCACCCGCGAAGACACCGACAAGTTCGGACTTGCATCGCAAGAGCGCGCCATCCGCGCATGGAAGGAAGACCGCTTCGCAGGTCAGTACATCGAGATTGAAGCTCCGGACTTCAACGAAGCTGGCGAGCAAATCGGCTCACACATCGTGAACAAGGACGAAGGTCTCCGCGAAACAACTCTTGAGAAGCTCAGCACACTGAAGCCAGTTGCTCGCGAGAACGGCGTGCACACCGCAGGTAACGCATCGCAGATCTCTGACGGCGCAGCAGCCATCCTCATGATGACCGAAGAGAAGGCATCGGCGCTTGGCCTCAAGCCACGCGCTCGCATCGTTGACTCTTGCCTGGTTGGCACCGATCCCGTACTCATGCTCACGGGCCCAATCGACGCCACCCAGCGTTTGCTCTCGCGCAACAATCTCAAGATCACCGACATCGACGTGTTCGAAATCAACGAAGCATTCGCTTCCGTTGTTCTCGCATGGGCGAAGGAAGTGGGCGCCGACCTCGACAAGACCAACCCCAACGGTGGTGCAATTGCTCTTGGTCACCCACTTGGCGCAACAGGCGCCTTCCTCATCACCAAGGCACTCAATGAGCTCGAGCGCACCGGTGGTCGCTACGGCCTCATCTCCATGTGCTGCGGTGGCGGTCTCGGTACCGGCACACTCATCGAGCGCCTCTAGAACAGAGCGTTCAGGCTCTGGAAACGGAGTCCACATGAACACAACCATCAAGAACGGCGGCGCATCATGCGTCGCCGTTCTGCTGTGTTTGACCACATCCCTCGCGTTGTCTGCGTGCAGCGCCGCTCCGCGAATTGATGCTGCAGGTCGCATGCACGGCACCGTGACACGCGTGGTGGATGGCGACACGGTCAATGTGAAGTTGGGTTCGCACACCGAAACCATTCGTCTCATCGGCGTGAACACCCCCGAGACAAAACACCCCACCAAAGGCGTGGAGTGTTGGGGCCCCGAAGCTTCGGCACACACGCACGAACTGTTGCCCTCCGGTACCGAAGTGTTCGTGGCTCGTGATGAAGAGGCTCGCGACAAATACGGCAGGCTTCTGGCCTATGTCACCCGCGCGCAGGACAATCTGTTCGTGAACCTCGACCTGGTGGCAGGTGGTTGGGCCGAAACACTCACCATCGAACCCAACACCGCATATGCCGAGGCGTTCAGCAATGCCGTGGCCTCCGCACAACAACTGCGCCTGGGGCTGTGGGCACATTGCCGCAGATAGGGTTTCCCCATGGCTTCCCCATCGCTCGCCGAACGTCTCGGTCACAACGCCGACACCAAGTTGGTCATCATTTCGTGCGACGACCTGGGCTCATGCCATGGCGCCACTGTGGGCGTATACAAAGCACTGCGCGAAGGTGTCGCCACGTGTGCATCAATCATGATGCCTGCACCGTGGGCTCAGTTCGCCGCTGCCGAATACAAAGGCGAGGACATCGGCGTGCACCTCACGCTGAATGCCGAGCACCCCAACTATCGCTGGGGCCCACTCACCCATGCACCCACACTGTTGTCGGGTGAGGGTGGATTCCCTCGTTCAGTGGATGACTTGTGGGAACACGCAGATTCTTCGGAAGTGCTGCGTGAATGCCGAGCACAAATTGAACGCGCACTTGCGTGGGGCATCGATGTCACTCACCTGGCACCACACCTCACTTCCATCACATTGCGCCCCGAGTTCTTCGACGTGTATTTGGAATTGGCGTACGAATTCAAATTGCCCATTCGTTTGCCATCCACCATTACTCCCGATGTCGCCGGATTTCCCTTCCGTCAATTGGCAGAAGATGAAGGAGTGGTGTTCCCCGACCACTTTGACCACGACTGGCGTGCAGGAAGTCGCGACCGCGTTCTCGATGCAATCGCGCAACTGCAGCCAGGTGTCACCGAAATTCATGTTCAGCCAGCAATCGACACGCCAGAAGTTCGCGCATTGGGCGACATCACAAGTGGCTGGATCGACGACCTTGAACTTGTCACCAACGACCAGTCACTGCGTGACGCCATCACCAACAGCGGTGCCGTGCTGATTGGATATCGCGAGCTCAGGGACGTGATGCGAGCCGGCTGATCACCGCTGCTGCATCACCACTCCACAACGCTTCCAACAACCGGCCCGTGTGGCCTTCTGCCTTCAACTTGCCCGTCATGTAAGCAACGGTGGGGTCAAGCGTGGCGTTCTTCGCATCAATGCGTACCACCACTTCGGCATCATCAGGACCTTCAACGGCTTCATCTTTTTTGCCGAATGCAACGCGGTATTGAATGCTCATGCGTCTGCCCGCACTCCGAAGAACAAGTCTGTTTCAATCATGCCTTCGGGAATTTCGCCATGAATGCTCTTGGCAAGAATCCAGTCTTCCCACGGATACACCTTGGCCAATTCGTCATCGTCCAAACCAAACCACCACTTCGATGTGGGATCCACCTGTGTTGCGTGTGCGCGCAATGATTCGGTGCGCGCACGCAAGTACTTTCCGATATCCAAGCGCGTGGTGATGCGGTGATCCTGCGACGTGCGATTCAACCAGTTCTCATCGAATGGTGACTCGCCGTACTTCAACAACAATGCTTCATGCACGGCCATGACGCGCTCTTTTGCCCACAACGTGTAATACATCTTCGATGGTTGCCACGGTGCGCCCGTGCCGGGATACCACGTGGGATCTCCGGCACGTTCGAAGGCCAACACACTGATGTCGTGCACGCGAAGGTGATCGGGGTGCGGGTAACCGGCTTGGTCGTCGTTGTAGGTGAGAATGACCTGCGGACGTTCGGCGCGAATGAGCGCCACCAAACGACCCACAGCTTCGTCCAACTCGGCCATGTGGAAGCACTCTGGGTGGTTGTTGGGCTCGGACCCCGCCATGCCCGAATCTCGGTATCCCAGCATGTGTAACGAAGAAAAGCCGATGGCCTCGACGGACTGTTTCAGTTCGTGCGGACGCACTTCGGCCATCAGTGCTTTCTCTTGCTCAGGAGTAAGTCCATGGAAGATTTGGCCGGGCTCGCGCAATGCAGGGTTCTGCAAATCGCCTTCTTCTCCGCCTGTGCAGCACACCAACACCGTGCGCACGCCTTCTTCGTAGTACCTCGCAACGGTGGGTGCCCCCTTTGATGCTTCGTCATCGGGATGTGCGTGAATCGTCATGAGACAGAGCGGATCACCATCGCGAGAAACTGGGGGGTAGGTCATTCCTGTCAGGTTAGTGAGAGAGACCTCTCGAACTCCCATCACTCTGCGTGGTCAGTCCACCTCTCACCATGTTCAATCTGTGAGAATACGTACATCGACCCCACGACTGCTGCCCTGCCCATTGGCGTCTTTGAGACCGACACCAATTGCCGTTTGCTGTCTGGCAACGAGGCGTTTCGCGCATTGGCATTCGATGGGGCACCACTTCTTGCAGGCACTGCTCCCTGGGCCAATGCACTTCCGCATGAACGCACGCACTGTGAACAGCGTTGGGTGGAATACAAACGCGAAGGCGGACAATTCGCCGTGGAGTTCCGCGTCGGACGCGCCACTGGTGAATCGGTCTGGATTCAAATCTCTGCACAACCCGTCATCACCGACGGCATTGTCACCGGCTACGTGGGCACGGCAATCGATTGCACGTCACTGGTGACGCAACGTCAATTGTCTGATCAATTGGTGGGCCTGCTCGACGTGTCGGGTGATGCGGTGCTTGTGTTCGATCGCGTGGGTGAATTGATGTTCGCCAACGACACCGCACGCACACTCATTGGCGTTGTCGACCCTGGCGCAGGCAACAACGATGCAGCCGCTCGTGCATTCATGCAAGCCGTGCGCGACCAATTACCTCGCATGTTGTTGGATGCAGCGCCACCCACCGGCGCCACCAACCGTTGGGAAGGGGAAATTGGCTTCCGCTCCCCCGATGGCATCGCGAGAATCTTGTCGGTGGTGGTACAGGTGGTGCGCAACACCGACGGCAGTGTGCATCACTGGAGCACCATCACTCGCGACATCACAGAAGAACGTCAAACCCAGGCTGAACTTGCTCGTCAAGCCACGCACGATGCACTCACGGGTCTGCCCAACCGTGTTCTGTTCGTGCGCAAAACAACGGAAGCGCTTGAGCGCAGTCGCACCACGCACTCCACAGTCGCCGTGTTGTTCATCGACCTCGACAAGTTGAAGCATGTGAACGACACCATTGGCCATGCCGTTGGTGACCAACTCATTGTCACGGTGTCTCGCCGATTGGCGGCGGCTACTCGCCCCACGGACCTAGTAGCGCGCATCAGTGGCGACGAATTCGTGGTGCTGTGTGAAGGCCTGCTCGACGAACAAGTGGCGCTCGACGTGGCAGAACGCATTCGCGCAAGCATCACGGGCCCACTGGTGTTGCAAGGTGTGGAGATAGAGGCCGGCGCCAGCGTGGGCGTTGCAATGTCCACCCCGGAATTGTTGGCCACCGAATCCGCCGCCGATGCTGCCGTCACTCTGTTGCGTTCAGCCGACACCGCCATGTACCGCGCCAAGCAACGTGGCCGCGGTCGATCCGAGTTGTACAGCGAGGAAATGCGCAACGCCGCACGTGAACGTTTGCAACTTGCATCAGAATTGGAGCAGGCACTGGCGTCACACCAATTCACAGTGCTTTTCCAGCCCATTGAATCCGCACACACTGGTCGCGTTGTGGCCGCTGAAGCATTGTTGCGTTGGAATCACCCCACTCGCGGGCTTCTGGCACCTGCAGCATTCCTTGATCTGGCCGATGAATCGGGACTGATTGCACCCATTGGCGATTGGGTACTAGAGGAGGGTGCTCGCACCATCAGCGAATGGATTGCTGACGGTTTGGTGGAGAGGTCCACCGCCATCCATATCAACGCTTCTCGTCGTCAACTCTCCGACATCACATTCGTGGATCGCGCCCTCACCATTCTCCGCGCGCACAACCTTGAAGGTTCGCAACTGGTGTTCGAAACTTCCGAATCAAACTTGGTGGAGAACAATCCATCTGTGTTGCGCACCGTGACCGCACTGAAACGCCAAGGTGTTCGAATTGCTGTGGATGATTTCGGTTCCGGCCATTCATCGTTGGCTGCACTGCGCACATTCCCCGCCGATGTTCTGAAACTCGATGGCACGTTGGTGCGCGACGTTGGTCGCACCGACGGTGGCGATGACCCCATGGTGCGCTCGCTCATACAACTGGCGCATTCACTGAACCTGGTGGTGTGCGCGGAATGGGTCACCACCGAAGACCACGTGCAACGCCTCAAGATTTTGGGCTGTGACCTGCTGCAAGGCAATCGCATTGGCGAACCTGTTTCGGCAGAAACGTTCGCCGACAAATTGCGACGCAAGGCCGCCGCACAGAGCGACCAGTCGTAATTACTTTTCTGGCGCTACTGGGGAGAGCCCGGCGAAATACGCCAGTACGGGCTGTGAGTCACGATTCAACCGGAACACAAAAGTGCCGTTGTTCATGTCGCTATCCACGGGCAATGCATACGACTTGGACGTGCCGTCACCCAACGGGCGCAACTTGTGTGCCAGATCAAGCAGGCTCATGTTCTGATCCACGGACACGGCCGATGTCATGGCATCCATCACCGTGTGAGCGCGCAATGGATGCTCAATGACGTACTTTGCGGCGTCCTTCACCAGTGCCGCAATAAATGCCCGCTGACGAGCTCCGCGACCCACATCACCCGTTGCATCGGTCACCCATTCGCCGTCGATCTTTTCTTCAAAGTGACGCGAACGGGCATAGCGCAACGCCTCTTGACCGTTCTGCAGTTTGCAGGCCTTCTTGCCAATGTAGAAACCAGTTGCTTTGTCACGCGATGCGTGGGCGACACAAATATGCACACCACCAATGGCATCCACGATCTTCTTGAAACCTGAGAAGTTCACGTCGATGTAGTGATGAATAGGAATGTTCAAGGCGCGCTGCACAGAACGAATGAGTACATCGGCTCCCTTGTGATAGGCGGCATTGATCTTGTTGTGCGACGAGGTGTCACCAATTTGCACCCACAAGTCACGAGGGATACTCATGGTGGCCACCGATGAAGTCTTGGTGTTGTAACTCACCACGATCATGGTGTCCGAGCGCATACCAGGGCTTGCGGCCTCTGAACCGACGACCGCATAGTCGGGGTCGTCAGGATGTGCGGTAGCGCGCGAGTCGGATCCCACCAACAAGTAGTTCTCCACGCCATCCGATGCGGGAGACAGCACCTCTTTGGCAATCACCACGCGATTCACATTTTCCAATTGCGAATTGGTGGCACGCACGATGCCCAGCGCACCGGCCATGGACATGACAAGTGCAACACTGAGGACGAACAACCAACGGGGTGCTCCGGCAATACGCGAGAGTTGTCCGTTGTTCAGCACGTCTCCACGGTAGTCAGTCAACAACAGGGCGGAGATGCACCACATCGGCAGTGTCAATGCGATGTGTGATGGCGCACTCGTCGAGAACAATCAATCGGCCATCAGGTTCAACATTCAGTGCACGTCCAATCACGTGCTCACCGTTCGGCAAATCAACTTTCACTTGCAAGCCAATGGTGCCCAACTGCGACACATACTCGGCATGCATGGACAGGTCGTCCAACGCGAGCAATCGATCAATCTCTGGCAACATCGCGGCAAGAAATTCATCGGGCGACATCTCGTGTGTCCAACCACATGAATGCAATGAAGCGGCACCTGGTGGCGCCCACCCCAGATTCACACCAATGCCCACCACCACGAATGGAATACGACCTTCAGCGTTGACTGGTGATGCCTGAGCCAAAATGCCTGCCACCTTTTCCGTCCCCACCAAAATGTCGTTCGGCCATTTCAACACCACCGGCACGCCCACATTGCGCGCCACAGATGCTGCGGCCAGAGCCACCACCTGCGTGAGCACGTGCAGACGTTCGGGAATGTGGCGGAACAACAGTGAGACCAGCAGATTGACCCCACGAGGCGCTTCCCATGCCCTATCCAGGCGTCCGCGGCCCGCAGATTGGTAATTAGCCCGCAAAACCGTGCGATCAGGGGCCCCTGCAGCCCCCTGTGCCATGAGGTCGGCGTTGGTGCTTCCCGTCTCTTCAACAACGGTCACATGCCAATTCGTGGATTGGTTCGCCTTGAGGTGGTCCATCAGGGCAAACTAGTCCCCTGTGCTGAAGAAAATCCTGATCGCCAATCGCGGCGAAATCGCTGTCCGTGTTATCCGTGCCGCTCGTGAAATGGGCATCGCCACCGTGGCGGTGTACTCAGAGCTCGACCGCAATGCCCTCCACGTGCGTCTCGCCGACGAGGCATATGCCTTGGGTGGTCAGACTGCCGCCGAGAGCTACCTCAATACTGAGGCCATTCTCAAGGCCATCAAGGACAGCGGCGCAGATGCCGTGCACCCCGGCTATGGCTTCTTCTCCGAGAACTCCGACTTCGCACAAGCAATCACCGACATGGGTGTCGCATTCATCGGACCACCTCCTGCTGCAATCGTTGAAATGGGCGACAAGGTGTCAAGCCGTAAGGCCGCATTGCGCGGCGGCGCACCCATTGTTCCTGGCACCACCGAATTCGTCACCACTGCAAAAGAGATCACCGACTTCGGCAACGAGTTTGGTTGGCCAGTGGCCATCAAGGCGGCGTTCGGCGGCGGCGGACGCGGCATGAAGGTTGTGCAGTCCGCTGCAGACGTGCAAGAAGCAATGGACTCTGCGCAACGCGAAGCAAAGAACTTCTTCGGTCGCGACGAAATCTACGTGGAGCGCTACCTCACATGGCCTCGCCACATTGAAGTGCAGTTGGTGGGCGACAAGCACGGCAACGTGGTGTGGGTGTCCACACGCGACTGCTCTGCGCAGCGTCGTCACCAGAAACTCATTGAAGAAGCACCGGCACCAGCACTTCCTGCTGGCGTGGAAGAAGCAATGGGTGCTGCCGCAGTGAAGGCCGCGAAGGCCGTTGGGTACTACAACGCTGGCACTGTTGAATTCATCTTCCAAGATGGCGAGTTCTTCTTCCTTGAAATGAACACACGTCTTCAGGTGGAACACCCCGTCACTGAAGTCATCACCGGCATTGACCTTGTTGAGTGGCAGATTCGTGTTGCCGCAGGCGAGACATTGCCGATGACACAAGAAGAAGTTCTTGCAGCTCGTCGTGGGCACGCCATTGAAATTCGTATCAACGCCGAGAATCCTGCAGGCGGAAAGTTCCTCCCCTCACCTGGTCCGATCACCAAGTTGGTGGCACCAGACGGTTTCGGTGTTCGCTTCGATGGTGGTTACGAAAGTGGCGACGAGATCAGCCAGTACTACGACAACCTCGTGGGCAAGCTCATCGTGTGGGGTCGCGACCGCGACGTTGCAATCGCACGTACCATTCGCGCACTCAACGAACTGGTGGTGGAAGGTATTGCAACAACAATTCCTGCAGACCTCGCCATTCTTGAGCACCCCGATTTCCAAGCAGCCACACACTCCACAAAGTGGGTGGAAGAAGTGCTCGACCTGTCCAACGTTGGCGTTGCACCAGTTGCAACCGGCGGCAACGACAGCGAACCAATGGTGGAACGCTCCACCACGGTGGAAGTCAACGGTCGTCGTTTCGGTGTGAAGATTTGGGTTCCTGAATCAGCAGGCACCGCAGCACCAGCTGCAAAGGCCAAGAAGCAAGCACGCAGTGCATCGGCATCGGGCGGCGGCGCAGGCGGCGGCAGCGGCAAGGTGGAAGTGCCCATGCAGGGCACCATCGTGAAGGTTCTCGTTGAGGTGGGTCAGGCCGTTGAAGCCGGACAGAGCGTTGTGGTGCTCGAAGCCATGAAGATGGAAAACCAGATCGAAGCCGACAAGAGCGGCACCGTGAAGGCCGTCAACGTGAAGCCCGGCGACACCGTGGGCGCTGGCGACGTAGTAGTGGTCATCGAATAATCAACA
>JALQYL010000002.1:60215-62484 GCA_023254135.1 Ilumatobacteraceae bacterium
TGTTTATTCGGCGGCGTCAGTAAGCGCTTCGGCCAACGCGGGGTGTACCAAGAGCGCATCGCCGATGTCGGTGACTTTGAGGTTGGCCGTAACAGCCAATGCAATCACACTGATCAGTTCTGCGGCGTGGCGACCCACGATGGACCCGCCCAGCACCACACCGGTTGCGGGGTCACTGATGATCTTTACAAAGCCACGCGAGTCGTTGTTGATGAGCGCCTTTGCGGTTGTTGAGAACGGCACCTTGGTGACGCGAATCTTTCGACCGCTGGCGAATGCCTCTGCTTCTGCAAGACCCACGTCGGCAATTTCTGGTTCCGTGAAGATGGCCGATGCAGCCTTGTCGTAATCGAGATGACGATGCGGTCCCTTGGGTCCGCCCACCACTTGTTCGGCAACCTTGCGACCCTGCATGGAAGCAACGGATGACAACGGCAACTTGCCGCTCACGTCACCGGCTGCGTAGATGTGCTCAATATTGCTCTGGCAATGGCGATTGATGGGAATGTAACCACCATCGGTGACCACGCCCACATCTTCCAATCCGAGACCTTCGGTGTTCGGAATGGAACCGATGGCAAACACTGCATGCGTGGTTTCGGAAACGCGACCATCGTCGCAAATAACTTTGACGCCGGTGGCCGTGCGTTCGATACCAATGGCGCGCGCCCCCTTGAACAAACGAACACCACGCTGCAAGAAATCTTCTTCCAACACGGCTGCCACTTCGGGGTCCTTGCCGGGAAGCACCTGTTGACGGCTCACCAACAAGGTGACCTTTGCGCCGAACGATGCGAACATGTGCACGAACTCAACACCGGTGACTCCGGAGCCGATCACTGTGATGCTCTCGGGGAACACGCGAGGTGGATAGCAGTCACGTGTAGTGAGAATGTGCTCACCATCTGGCACCACGAAATCCGGAACACGCGGGCGCGTGCCGGTGCAAATGAGAATGTCATCTGCTTCCAGCGTGTGCGTGGAGCCATCGTGCGCATCAACGTGAACCGTGTGTGGGCCGGTGAGTCGGGCAGAACCCTTGATGATCTTCACGCCCTGGCTCACCAACATGTCACTCACATCATTGGAGAGGCGATTCTTGATGTCCTCGATGCGCGAGGTGAGCGCAGTGACGTCCACTTCGGCATCGCGATCCTCCAATCCCATGCCCGAGAGCTGGTTGGTGAAGCTCATGGCCGCACCAGTGGCGATCATTGTCTTTGATGGAACGCAATCAAGAAGGTGTGCCGCGCCGCCCACAATGTCGCGCTCCACCATGGTGACATCCACTCCACGACGGGCTGCGGATGTGGCGGCGGCATGACCTGCGGGACCGCCACCGATGATGACAAGGCGCTTGTTCGTGTTCACGAACCTGAGGCTATCTCTCCACGTACGAAGGATGGAAGGGTTGTTGTGGGAATAGGTGCGTCATTTGAGCAATACCGCGACTTGTATCCCAACTCATCACGGGCTTCACCCACATACTCGAAGTGCATGCCGTCCGCGGGATAGAAGCCACCACCCCATGCAAAACCCCATTTCCGGAAGATACGAACAATGTCGCAATTCAAGCGCGGAGTCGTTCCTTGTTGATTGGTGTTCGTGTTGATGTCGAGAGCCATCCCCCACGCATGACGTGAAGGGGACCCGAACATCTTCGCCAAACGGTTGTAACGACCCACAAAGCATCCACCCGCACTGTTGGAATTCTGCACATCGATGTACTTGGCGAGGCCTGCTTCCTTCACCTCGGTGAGTGCACCTTGAATGGCAGGAATGACGTTGCGATGACAGTTGTTCACGAGCGGGATGTCTTTGTATCGATGACGCCACACGATGTTCTTCGCAAGAAAACCCGACGACACCACGATGGATCCGCCGGTGGTTGGCCGAAATGCAAACTCTCCCATCATTGCTTTGGTGACACCTGTGCCCAGTTGCTTATCGGGATTCGGGTTGTCCCACGAAGTACGGACGCGATACGTGGACCCCATGATGATTCGTTGCGACTTCAATCCGGCAATCACTTGCTGTGATGTCGGAATATCAACGATGGTGACGTTGGCAATCTTCAACTCACCAAACACCGCAGCAGTTTCAGGCGACATGAGAATGTCGCCCCAATCCACGAACGAGTCAGCGACAATTCCACCCACGACAACTGTGTGTGGTCCGAATTTTTCGTCGCGCATCGTGAGTACATCACCCACTTTGGCTTTGCGCACCTTCGCGGCCGACTCGCCCATCAGTACATTTCCAGGTGCCA
>JALQYL010000030.1 GCA_023254135.1 Ilumatobacteraceae bacterium
CAACGTTGAGATCTTTTGCCCAGTCGGCACGGTCGTTCTGGCTCATGCCCCATGGGTTGCCTTGGTTCTCCATTGAGCGGTATGCGTTGCCAAGCTCTGCGGGGAAGTTGCTTTCCATGAGTGACAAGTAACGACGCATGTCGAGGATCTTGTCGAGAATTTCAATGTTGACGGGGCAGTTCTCATCACATGCTTTACATGTGGTGCATGCCCACACTTCTTCGGCGGTGATGCGCTCGAACAACGAGTTGGCGGTGACCTTGATTTCTCCGTCCACGGAAAGTGGAGGAGACACTTGTCCACCGTGTGCGTGTGCAGCAGTTGCTGCCATGACTTCGCCGGTCTTCAACACGATTTCGCGTGGGTCGAGAGGCTTACCGGTTGCATGTGCTGGACACACGCTGGTGCAGCGACCACACATGGTGCATGCGTCGGTGTCGAGCAATTGCTTCCAGGTGAAATCTTCCACCACTGCAGCACCGAAGCTTTCAAGTGATGTCTCGGTGAGGTTTGGCATTGCACGCATTGCGCCCTTGGGACGCTCGCGGTCCTTGAGGTACATGTTGAGCGGCGATGTGAACATGTGGCGCAACATGGTGATGGGCAACAGTGCCAAGAAGATGATGAATGCAACAACGTGCGTCACCCACATGGCCTGGTGCCAGTGTGTGAGAGTTGTTTCGGCAGAACCCTTGATGAGTTGTGCAAGTGGGTAGCCAATGAAGGACCACTTCTCGAAGTCCATGTTGCGACCCGAAGCCGACATCTCTGCGATACGGGTCATTTCGGCTGCAAATCCGGAAAGGCCAATGAGCAACAAGACGCCAAGGATGATGCCGTGTTCTTTCTTGGTCTTGATACGAATGCGGTATGGCTGCTGGATATAACGGCGAATAATCGCCCACACCACGCCCAGCGTGAACACAAGACCTGCGGCATCACCAATGAACGCGTATCCCTGGTACACACCACCGTGCAGGAACTTGAGGTTCTCTGGCAACTGGTGGTCAAGCTCAAGGGTGGTGGTGACTCCGAGAAGCACGAGGAAACCGAAGTAGATCATGGAGTGCATGAGACCTGCACCTGCATCACGCAACAGTGTCTTCATGTAGACACCGGCGCGGTAATCCTTCAGACGATTCTTTGCGTTCTTCGGTGTGGTGCGTCGACGGTCGGGCGCGCCACGCTCCCAGTTGCGCACGCGGTCAGCAAACTGGAACGCACCCCACACCAACATGATGGGGAGGATGGTGTAGAAAGCTGCCTGCAGCGGACCAGGGATTCCGTCGAACACTTCACGTGATACTTCGGAGTGGTCATGCCACTTGGTGAACTGGGGGACAATGCCCGAGACCATGGTGAAGACACCCATGCCAATGCCGATTGCAATCGACAACTGGTACGGGCGGAGGCGCTTGGGCCCCTTCTCGGTGGTGGGAGACGCGTTCGTGCTCATAACGCATACAACGCTAGTGGTCAGGGGCTCTCCAGCCCCGACCCATGAAGGCTTTCAGCCAAATTCCCTGCCGCTATGGCGGGCGGCAAATGTGAGATCAGCCGTAGTGAGCGCGGTCGAGTTCACGAACGCGGGTGGCAAGTGCCTTGAGGAGCTTGCGCGAGATGGCTGGAATGTTGTCGATAGCAGTCTTGAGACCACGCTCAGACACCACCAAGAGACGAACGTCGGTATCTGCGATAACGGCTGCGGTGCGAGGGCCCTGGTCGAGCAATGACAATTCGCCGATGACCGAACCGGTCTTTGCAGTGCCAATCTTCTTGCCATTGCGCTTCACGGTGGCGGAGCCTTCAAGAATGACGTATGCCTCACGACCGGTCTGACCCTGGTCCATGATGACGGTGCCAGCCTTCAACACACGCTCAGTGGAGTTCTTGACAACAAGGCCAAGTTCCTTTGAAGAACACTCAGAAAAGAGTGCGATATTGCGGAGGTGGTCGACGGTGGTCTTTGTGCTTGCCATGTTGGTCAGTGTAATCACATCACGGTGAGCAGGGATACACGGAAGTCAGCGGGAACTGGTTGACCCAACAACGTGAGAATGGTGGCTGCCACATTGGAAATACCCGCGTCGCTCACACCAGAACTGGTGATGGTGCGGGCGGAATAATCAATGGCAACAAACGGAACGGGTGAGAGAGTGTGCGACTTCTTGGGCACGGGGACGCCGTTGTCATCCAGCAACTCTTTGCCTGACTTGTCGCGCTCAATGAGCACTTCACAGTTTCCGTGATCTGCAGTGATGAGAAGAGTTCCACCAGTGGCCTTCACTGCTTCGTTCACACGGATGAGGGCTTCGTCAATTGCCTCAACAGCAATGACCGATGCGGGAATGCTGCCGGTGTGCCCCACCATGTCGCCGCCTGCGAAATTGCAGCGGATAAAGGGGAATTTGCCTGATTTCACTGCCTTCACCACTTCGTCGCCCGTCTCTGCGGCTTTCATGCGTGGCAATTGGTCGAAGGGAACCTTGTCCGACGGAATCTCTATGTACGTCTCGAGCGCATCATTGAATTTGTCGGAGCGATTGCCATTCCAGAAGTAGGTGACGTGTCCGTATTTCTGAGTTTCTGCGCACGCCATTTGTGCGATGCCAGCAGACGCAAGAAGTTCGGACACCGTGCCCGTGACACGAGTAGGTGGCACCAAGAACTGAGCGGGAATGCCAAGGTCGCCGTCGTACATGGTCATGCCCACCACCAACAGATTGCGTGGCAATGGTCCGCGTGCAAAAGCGGTGAAGGGCTCTTCAGTGAGCGCGCGATAGATCTCCACCATGCGGTCGCCACGGAAGTTGAACAACACCACTGCGTCGTCATCCTTCATGCGGCCAACGGGTGCACCGTTTTCATCAACAATGGTGAAGCTGGGGAGGTATTGGTCGCTCACGCCGGGGTCCTCGGCGCGCAAGGTTGCCAGCGCTTCCTCGGCAGAACGGAAGGGGCGAGCGGTTCCTGCGGCATGTGCTTCATACCCCCGTTGCACGATGGTCCAGTCGGCTTCGTAACGGTCCATGGTGGTGTTCATGCGCCCGCCCGCTGAGCCGATCAGTACTTGGGTTGTTGGGTATTTGGCATGAAGGACGGCAATGGCATCGTTGAGCTCGGCCAGGTACTTCTCGGCCGTTTGATCGATGACATCACGGCCGTCGAACAAGGGATGAACCACCAATTTCGTGGCGCCGTCCTCGGCAGCCTTGTTCAACAAGATGATGAGATGACGAATATGAGAGTGCACATTGCCATCGGACAACAGACCAACGAAGTGGATCTGATGGCTGCGGTGGGCCATCACGTTCTGCCAGGCGGAACCCCAAATATCGCCGGAGGCAAGGGCAGCCTCCACTTGTTTGGCGCCCTGGTCGAATATGCGACCTGCGCCCATGATGTTGTGTCCCACCTCGGAATTGCCCATATCTGCGTCGCTGGGTAGGCCCACTGCAACACCGTGGGCCCGAATGGGCAGGGAAATAGTGGCTTTTCCGTTGATGGCGCCGGCAATGGCGGCATGGAGAAAGGGGGCATTGGCCTGGGCAAGAGCGTTGTCATGGTGCGGATCTTCCAATCCCACGCCATCGAGAATGGCCAAAACAAGGGGTGCGGAAGCGCTGTTGGGGGTTGCCGACATGCGCTCAGAATAATGGTTTCTAAGGCCAGCACATTGAGTACAAATGTTGAGTGGAGTTGTATCAAGTTTTCTGTCACAAATGTTGCAACTAGATGGGACGAGCCATATTCTGAGGACATCCCACCCACCCCCAGCCCCCCGCTGGGAATGAATAAGGAGTCATAACCATGGCAAAAGCAGTCGGAATCGACCTCGGAACCACCAACTCAGTGGTGTCAGTTCTGGAAGCAGGCGAGCCAGTTGTTATCCCCAACTCCGAAGGCGCACGCACCACGCCTTCCATTGTGGCTTTCTCCAAGACCGGCGAAGTTCTCGTTGGTGAAGTGGCAAAGCGCCAGGCCATCACCAACCCCGATCGCACCTTCCGCAGCATCAAGCGCGAAATGGGTACTGCATGGAAGTCGGACGACATCGACGGCAAGAAGTACACCCCGCAAGAAATTTCTGCGCGCACGCTCATGAAGTTGAAGCGTGATGCAGAGGCCTACTTGGGTGACACGGTCACCGACGCGGTTATCACCGTTCCCGCATACTTCGGCGACGCAGAGCGCACCGCAACAAAAGAAGCGGGCACCATCGCAGGTTTGAATGTGTTGCGCATCATCAACGAGCCAACTGCAGCTGCACTTGCATACGGTCTCGACAAGTCCACTGAAGACGAAACCATTTTGGTGTTCGACCTTGGTGGCGGAACGTTCGACGTATCTGTTCTTGAAATTGGTGACGGCGTCTTCGAAGTGAAGAGCACCCACGGTGACACACACCTGGGTGGTGACGACTGGGACCAGCGCATCATCGATTGGTTGGTGCAGCAGTTCAAGGGCGCACACGGTGTCGATTTGTCGCAGGACAAGATGGCGTTGCAGCGTCTCAAGGAAGCAGCCGAAAAGGCCAAGATCGAGTTGTCACAAACACAACAGACACAAATCAACTTGCCCTTCATTACCGCAACGGCAGAAGGTCCATTGCACCTTGACGAATCACTCACTCGTGCAAAGTTCCAAGAGATGACAGCCGACCTTGTTGAGCGTTGCCGTGTCGCATTCGAACAGGCATTGAAAGATGCCGGAGTCACCAAGAGCCAGGTGAATCACGTGATTCTGGTGGGTGGTTCCACACGTATGCCAGCAGTGCAAGACCTGGTCATGAACCTCACCGGCAAAGAGCCAAACAAAACAGTGAACCCCGACGAAGTGGTTGCGGTTGGTGCAGCAATTCAGGCCGGTGTGTTGAAGGGCGAAGTGAAGGACGTTCTTCTTCTCGACGTCACACCATTGTCATTGGGCATTGAAACCAAGGGTGGCGTGATGACCAAACTCATCGAGCGCAACACCACCATTCCAACGCGTCGCTCCGAAGTGTTCACCACTGCAGACGACAATCAGCCTTCAGTGGAGATCAAGGTGCTGCAAGGCGAGCGTGAGATGGCTTCGTTCAACAAGGAAATTGGTTTGTTCACCTTGGGCGATCTTCCACCAGCACCACGTGGCGTTCCACAGATTGAAGTCACCTTCGACATTGATGCCAACGGCATCATCAATGTGTCGGCCAAGGATCGCGCCACCAACAAGGACGCATCCATCACCATCGCCGGCTCTTCCACCCTCAGCAAAGAGAACATCGAGCAAATGGTGAAGGACGCCGAGGCACATGCCGAAGAAGACCGTCAGCGTCGTGAAGAAGCAGAAATTCGCAACAACGCCGACTCGTTGGTGTACCAGACCGAGAAGGTGCTTCGCGAACAAGGCGCAGATGTTGCAGAAGAAGAGAAGGCCGCAGTGGAAACACCACTTGCTGCACTCAAAACTGCAATCGCTGGCAACAACCTTGAAGAAATCAAGGCCGCTACCGAAGCACTCATGGCAGCAAGCTCGGCATTCACGCAGAAGCTGTACGAGGCAGCAGCACGTGACAGCGGTGCTGCTGGCACATCGGCATCAGGCGCTGGCGCAGGTTCTTCCGACGACGACATTGTCGACGCGGAAATTGTTGACGAGCAGTAATTCATGTCCGACGAATCACTTCCCCAGGAGCCGCTCAACGACGCTTCACTCGCCGATGCTGTGAACGCAGCAGAAGATGTAGTGGAGCATGACATTGAGTTGTTGTTGAAGGAGCGAAACGAGTTCAAGGACATTGCACTTCGTCTGCAGGCCGACTTCGAGAACTTCAAGAAGCGCTCTGCTTCTCAGTTGTCCGACGAAGTTGATCGTGCAACGGGACGACTTGCCGATGCATTGTTGCCCGTGCTCGATGCGTGCGAAGCCGCATTTACACACGGAGCCGAAGGTGTGGAGCCCATTTGGTCCGCACTCATCGGCACATTGTCAAAGCAGGGACTCGTGGCGTTCGACTTGTTGAACAAACCATTCGATCCGGAAACCGCCGAAGCGGTGATGCACGAAGAGGGCGATGGCGGCGAACCGATTGTGGTGGAAGTTCTGCGCACTGGCTATCAGTGGAAAGGTCGCGTGTTGCGCGCCGCCATGGTGAAGGTGAGGGGGTAAGTCTTGACTGCCCAGCGCGAGTGGTTCGAAAAGGATTACTACGCAGTACTCGGTGTTTCGAAGGAAGCAACCGACAAGGAAATCACCAAGGCTTATCGACGTCTCGCACGTCAGTACCACCCCGATGCCAATCCTGGTGACACTGCAGCTGAAGAGAAGTTCAAAGACATCTCCGCCGCATATGACGTGGTGGGGGACGCCACCAAGCGTGCGGAGTACGACGAAGTACGCCGTATCGGACCCATGGGTGGTTTCGGTGGCGGACCACGCGGCGGCAACTTCAACTTCGATGTGGGTGGCGACGGACTCGGCGACATCTTTGGCCAAATGTTTGGTGGGCGTGGTCGTCGTGGTCAGCAGGCAAGTGGGCCACAACGTGGCGAAGACATTTCGTCCACACTCACGCTTTCATTCGAAGAAGCTGCACATGGAATGACCACCACGTTGCACCTCACTGCAGATGCAACGTGTTCATCGTGCACCGGCTCGGGCGCACGCCCTGGCACCACACCCAAGACATGCAGTGCATGTGGTGGTCGCGGATCCGTTGCAGACAACCAAGGCTTCTTTTCGTTCTCGTCTCCGTGTCGATCATGTGGCGGACAAGGTCGCATCATCGAATACCCATGCGCCACATGCCGCGGTTCGGGCATTGAGCATCGTCCACGGGAAGTGAATGCACGCATACCGGCTGGTGTCAATGACGGCCAGCGCATTCGCCTCAAAGGTCGTGGTGCGCCGGGCCGAAACAATGGCCAACCCGGTGACTTGTTCATTGAATGTCATGTCACCCCACACCCTCGATTTGCGCGTGAAGGTCTGAACTTGCTGGTACGTGTACCCGTTTCGTACACCGAGGCAGTGCTGGGTGCGGACATTTCCGTGCCAACTCTTGAAGGTGGGGATGTAGCGCTGCGACTGAAGCCGGGCACACAATCGGGTTCGCGACATCGCGTGAAGGACAAGGGCATCGACAACGGCAAAAAGAAGGGTGACCTCATTGTCACTATCGATGTGCACGTGCCTACTTCTCTCACAGAAGAAGAACGTGAGGCAGTAGAGGCGTTGCACACTGTGTTGCAATCTCCACGAACCAATGAAAAACGAGGTGCATGATGCGACAGCAACATCACGCCGTGTATGTCATCTCTGTGGCAGCCGAACTTGCAGGGATGCATCCGCAGACCCTGCGCATCTACGAGCGCCGTGGCTTGGTGATGCCCGCACGCACCACCGGTGGCAACCGTCGATACAGCGATGCAGACATTGCGCGTTTGCGCCGCATTGCGCAGCTTGCTTCCACCGGCATGAATCTTGAAGGCATCAAGCATGTGATGTCGTTGGAAGAAGAAGTGGTGCGCTTGCGCGAGGAAGTAGAGCAATTGCGCCACGCACTCACCGAAGCGGTGAACAACTCCGGAGCACGTCGCCGCACGGACTTGGTGCCGTTACGGCAAGCAATCACCTTGTTTGGTCACCGACCCAGCATTTTCGACCCGAACAAATAACTCATCTCACATAGTCCCGAACACACAAGGAGGCCACCCCCATGGCAATCAATCCAAAGAAGTGGACAACTAAGACACACGAGGCAATTTCTGCCGCGAGCGATTTGGCAAACAGCGCTGGTAACCCCGAACTCACCGTGGACCACTTGTTGCACGCAGTGGTGAGCCAGGAGGACACCATTGTTCCTGCGTTCCTGCAGAAGCTCGGAATTGCCGCAGGAATGTTGCGCACCTCGGCCGAGGAGCGCATTGCAAAAATGCCCCGCGTGCAAGGCGGAGCCGAAGCGCGCATGAACCGCGAGCTGTCGAACGTGATGGAGAACGCAGACAGCGCTCGGCAGGATTTGCGAGACGACTACCTGTCGGTGGAGCACCTGGTGCTGGCCATGAACCAGCGCATCGGAATCGGCTCGGAAGAAATGTTGACGGCGTTGAAGGAAGTGCGCGGTTCTCACCGTGTCACTTCGCCAGATCCCGAGTCACAGTTTGCAGCTCTGGAGAAGTACGGGCAAGATCTCACCGCACGTGCACGCGCCGGCAAGATTGACCCTGTCATTGGTCGTGATGAAGAAATTCGTCGTGTCATACAGGTGCTGTCGCGTCGCACCAAGAACAACCCCGTTCTTATTGGCGAACCAGGCGTGGGCAAAACGGCAATCGTGGAAGGTCTTGCGCGACGCATTGCTGATGGTGACGTACCTGAAGGCTTGAAGGACAAGCGACTAGTCGCACTTGATATTGCCTCCATGTTGGCGGGTGCGAAGTATCGCGGTGAATTCGAAGAACGTTTGAAGGCCGTGTTGAAAGAGATCACCGATGCAGAAGGCGAAGTAATCACTTTCGTTGATGAGATGCACACATTGGTGGGCGCAGGTGGTGGCGGAGAAGGCGCCATGGACGCTGGCAACATGATCAAGCCCATGCTTGCGCGCGGTGAATTGCGAATGATTGGCGCCACAACTCTTGATGAGTTCCGCAAGTACGTGGAGAAAGACCCCGCATTGGAGCGCCGGTTCCAGCAAGTGTTCGTGGGAGAACCAACGGTTCCCGACACCATTGCAATCTTGCGCGGTCTGAAAGAACGGTACGAAGTGCACCATGGTGTACGTATTCAAGACTCTGCATTGGTGAGCGCGGCTGTTTTATCGAATAGATACCTCACCAATCGTTTCTTGCCCGACAAAGCGATTGATCTCATGGACGAAGCTGCCAGCAAACTCCGCATTGAGATCGACTCGCTGCCCACAGAAATAGATGTGGTGCAGCGGCGCATTCTGCAATTGGAAATTGAGAAGGTTGCGCTGGAAAAAGAGACCGATGCCGCATCGCGTGATCGATTGAAGTCACTCAATGAGGAACTCACTGAACTGCAATCCGAAGTTGACGCGATGAAGAGCCATTGGGAAGCGGAACGCGAAGCCATCTCCGCCATTCGAACTCTCAAAGAAGAACTGGAAACACTGCGTATAACCGTGGAGCGGGAGGCAGATCTTGCCAAGGCTGCCGAGATTCAGTATGGGCGTATTCCAGAAATTGAACGGCGCATCGAAGACGCAACGAAGCACCTTGATCAGTTGCAATCAACACAGCGCATGTTGAAAGAAGAAGTGGATGCTGAAGACATCGCTGAAGTGGTGTCGAAGTGGACCGGCGTTCCCGTGAGCCGTTTGTTGGAGGGTGAGATGCAAAAACTCATCCATCTGGAGACGCAGTTGCACAAGCGCGTGATTGGTCAGGACGATGCCGTCACTGCTGTTGCCAATGCCATTCGCCGTAGTCGGGCCGGCTTGTCCGACCCCAACCGCCCCATTGGCTCGTTCATGTTCCTTGGACCAACAGGTGTGGGCAAGACTGAGTTGGCACGCGCTCTTGCCGAGTACTTGTTTGACGATGAAAAGGCAATGGTGCGCATTGACATGGCCGAATACATGGAGAAGTACTCGGTGAGTCGTCTCATTGGCGCACCACCGGGTTACGTGGGATATGACGAAGGCGGCCAACTCACTGAGGCAGTGCGTCGTCGCCCGTACAGCGTGGTGCTTCTCGATGAGGTGGAGAAGGCACATCCCGACGTGTTCAACGTGTTGTTGCAGGTTCTTGACGATGGTCGACTCACCGATGGTCAGGGTCGCACGGTGGACTTCACCAATGTGGTGTTGATCATGACCAGCAACTTGCCAGGTGAACCCATTGAATATTTCCGACCCGAGTTCGTGAACCGCATCGATGAAATCGTGCGATTCCGTTCACTCACTGAAAGCGACCTGGGTCAGATTGTGGATATTCAGTTGGAGCATCTGGTGGAGCGCATGGCCGACCGTCGCATTACGTTGCAAGTGACGCCCGCCGCACGCACGTGGATGGGTGCAAAGGGCTTTGATCCATCGTTTGGTGCACGCCCGCTGAAGCGATTGATTCAGAAAGAAATTGCCGACAAAGCTGCGCTGATCATTCTGGAAGGTGCAGTTACCGAAGATGGCACCATCAGGGTCGATGTAGCTGATGACGGCGAACTGACTGTGCGGTCGGTGTAGCAGTTACTTCTTGAAGCGACGACGAATGGCGTTGCCGTGCGCCGGAAAGCCTTCGTGGTCGGACATTGCGATCACTGTCTCGCTCATGCGACGCAGCGCGGCTTCGTTTGACTTTGCTACGGCAGTGCGCTTGAGGAAAGCATCCACGGTGATTCCTGATGACACATGAGCAAAACCACTGGTGGGCAACGAAGCAGGTGCACCAATCACAAAGTTGCCTGCACTGAATGGAGTGTGTTGACCAATAAGAATTTCACCGGCATTCACCAACATGTTCACCACGTTGTCTTCGTGCGTTTCGTCCACGGCGACCTGCAGGTGCTCGGGTGCGTACATGTTGGCGACCTCCGCGGCTTCTGCGAGCGTGTTCACCAGCACAGCTCCGCCGTTGTCGCCCAGTGACGCACGTGCGGCAGTGGCACGCACGGTTGGTAAGTCGGCCAGTTGCTTTTCCAGCTCGGCATCGACGGCTGTGATGAGATCGGCCGACGTTGTCACCAACACGACAGAAGAATCGGTGCCGTGCTCGGCCTCAATGAGAAGGTCGGCAGCCAGGAGTTCAACGTTTGCGGTGGCATCGGCGATCACCAAGCTCTCGGTGGGTCCGAGCAACATCATGGTGGCAAGACCATGACGCTGCATCTCCACCTGGGCCAAGGTGACAGCGGGGCTACCAGGGCCAACCACCTTGCGCACCTGCGGAATGGTGGCAGTGCCGAAACCCAATGCGGCTATGCCGGCTGGGCCATTCACACGAAACACATTGGTGATTCCCAGCATGCGGCACACCACCAGAACGGCTGGATCCACCTCGCCGTTGCCGCCCGGAACCGGCGGAACAATGAGAGAAATGTGAGGAACGCCGGCGACAATGGCTGGCACGGCCAATTGGTATGCCACCGAGGGGTAACTGGCCTTTCCACTGGGCACAAACAAGCCAACACTGGAGACAGGGGTGATTTTCTCGCCGGCCATGAGCCCTGGCTCAATTTCCACCGACCAATCGGCAGCTCTTTCACGCAATGCCGTGTTGAAGGTACGCAAGTTTGTAATGGCGTCGGCCAGAGCCTTCTCTAATGCGGGGTCCACCGTTGCGGCTGCGATTTCCTCTGCAGAAACGCGCAATTGCTGTGGTGTGAGCGTGATGCCATCAAATTTCGCCAGAGCATCACATACGGCCTGGTCGCCTCGAACCCGCACATCATCAATCAAATGGCCAATTGACTCGCGCAACTGAGGGTTGAAAATGTCGTGAATGCCGCGATTGCATAGTTCTGCACGGTCCGCAGGGGACATGCGAGACCATTCTTGGCGTCGAAGCACTGTGTTCACCACATGAAACCTACCTGCGCAAGGCCAATCACTAGGGCTGATATTCCTCCACAGCGACTAGAGTTCAGTCACGTTCCGAAGGAGGAGCGTTTATGGCCGTCAGTGTTGTTGTAGGCACCCAGTGGGGTGACGAAGGAAAGGCCAAGGTCATCGACCATTTGGCCGCCTCTCACAGCATTGTTGCTCGCTATCAAGGTGGGCACAACGCCGGTCATACCGTGGTCATTGGCACCGAGAAGTACGCACTGCAACTCACACCCAGTGGTGTTTTTTACGATTCGGTCACGCCTGTGATTGGCAATGGCGTGGTGGTGGATTTGCCCACACTCTTCAAGGAAATCGATTCACTCGAATCGCGTGGCATCACCTGCAGCCGACTCAAAGTATCCAGCCTTGCGCACCTCATCTTTCCGTGGCACCAAGCCATAGACGCTGCATTGGAGAATGCGCGTGGCGAAGGAAAGATCGGCACCACGCTCAAGGGCATTGGGCCCGCATATGTGGACAAGGTGAAGCGCTCTGGCTTGCGCGTGGGCGAAGTGCTGAATCTTGCAACATTTGAGGCAAAACTACGGGAGCGTGCAATCGCTGCTCGTCGAGAAGTGAGCGACATTGGTGGCGACACATTCGATGTTGAAGAAGTGGTGAAGCAATTTGTCGCATTCGCTCAACGTTTGCAGCCTTACGTTGCCGACACCGTGAACTTGTTGCACGATGCGCGTGAAGCGGGCCAAGCAATCTTGTTGGAAGGGGCGCAAGCAACGTTCCTCGACGTCGACCACGGCACGTATCCATTTGTTACTTCGTCGAATCCCACATCGGGCGGAGCCGCCGTTGGTTCTGGTCTTGGTCCACGTCACATTGACCGCGTGGTGGGCATTGCAAAGGCCTACACCACTCGTGTTGGAATGGGTCCCTTCCCCAGCGAACTGACGGATGCACTGGGTGAAGCCCTCGTTGACATTGGTCGCGAGTACGGCACGGTGACGGGGCGTCGTCGTCGCACCGGTTGGCTCGACACCGTGATGCTTCGTCATGCAACACGTTTGAACTCACTCACCGAGATTGCACTCACCAAACTCGACGTGCTTGACACATTCGATGAAGTGAAGGTGTGTGTTGCGTACAAGATCAACGGTGTAGTGGTGAAGAACTATCCCGACACAGTGGAACGCCTCGCCGAAGTAGAGCCCGTGTACGAAACACTCACAGGTTGGAAGTGCAGCACGGAAGGCATCACAAGCTTTGATGCATTGCCGGAAAGCGCGAAGAAGTTGGTGGCAATCGTTGAGCGTGAGACCGGTATCCCCGTTTCGCTCGTCGGTACGGGTCCATCACGCGATGCGATTGTCGACCGAACATGATCAAGCGATATTCCACCGCAGAAACAGACGGCCTCTTCTCAGAAGTGGGCAAGATGACCCGTTGGTTGGAGATTGAGTTGTGCGTGGTGGAGGAACTGGCCAATGCGGGCATCGTTCCGCAAGAGGCCGCAGCGGCATGCCGTGCGAATGCCCCTGTGATTGATGAAGCGTTTGTTTCACGGGTTGAAGAGCGCGAGGCAATCACGAATCACGATGTGGCCGCATTCGTTGATGTGGTGCAACAAGCAATAGGTGCACCGCACGCAACATGGATTCATTACGGGCTCACCAGTACCGATGTTGTAGACACAGGTTTGTGTTGGGCATTGCGCGATGTGTGCCAACTCATCGACACCGCAATTACAGGTCTGGCATCAGCAATCGCAGACATTGCCGAGAAACATCGCCACACCGCAATGATTGGCCGCACACACGGCATTCATGCTGAACCCACAACCTTTGGCGCAAAGATGGCGCTGTTTGGGTTACAAGTGTTGCGTGATCGCGAACGTATGCGCCGCGCCGCTGAGGCAATTTCTGTCTGCAAACTTTCGGGAGCCGTTGGAACCTATTCCAACATCACGCCGCAGGTGGAAGAACGAGTTGCTGCACGTTTGCGTTTGTTGGCTGTGCCCGCAACTCAGGTGATTGCGCGTGATCGTCACGCCGAATATCTGTATGCATGTGCATCTTTGGGAACAACGTTGGAAACAATTGCAGTTGAGTTGCGCCACATGCAGCGCACCGAACTGAATGAGGTACGCGAAGGCTTTGCGCCGGGCCAAAAAGGTTCCAGTGCCATGCCTCACAAGCGCAATCCCATTTCATCCGAAACCATCACCGGTTTGTCGCGCGTGTTACGCGGCAATGCCAATGTCGGCTTGCAAGACGTGCCGCTGTGGCACGAACGCGACATTTCACATTCCTCAGCCGAACGTATTGTCCTTCCCGATTCATCATCGCTCGCGTTGTACATGACTCGCAGAATGACCCGCATCATTTCTCAGTTGGAAGTGGATGAAGCCAACATGCAGCGCAACCTCAATGCCTTGCACGGCGTGGTGTTCTCGCAATCCGTGTTGCTCGCCATGGTGGAACAAGGCATGAGCCGTGATGATGCGTATCGCATCGTGCAGTCGGCTGCCAAGACAGCAATGGAAACGAAAGCGTCCTTGCGCGATGTGTTGGCTGCTGACCCGACAGTCACGCTCAGTGCATCACAACTAGACACCGCATTTGATTTGTCGCGCGTACTGCAATTTGCAGGCCGCGGAATCGATGCATTGCGCGCATCGATTTAGTTCCCTTATTCCTTGTCGATACCCGCGCGCTTCAGCACGGTGGGTGTGACACCAAATTCACGCCATGCGTCATACGTGATGTCGTTTCGCTCGGAGAATGAACGCGCAACTTTTACGAACTTTGCTTCTGCGGCGGCCACTTCAGTCTTTGACTTCATTCCGGCAAGTTCTGCGCGCAGATTGAGACGTTCTTGCATGAGGCGAACCTTGGTCACGGGGTCGGTCGCTTTGATCTCTGCATTGATGACGGCGAGACGCTTCGTGATGGATTCTGGGGTGCGCTTGCGTCCACGCTTAGGCTTGATGGCTTCCACAATTTCTAGGTATTCGCGGATGACGCGACCCTCATTGCGACCATTCGCCAGAGCCTTCTTGTGGGAGGTGGACATTGCGGATGTTTTCGGGGATGTCTTTTTGGCTGCCATAGGGGTTTTCATAGGCTAATCGGCTCTGTAGTCCTTGTAAGTATTGAAAGTGGTTTAGAAAAACGGTCAATCTTCTCGCTGTGCGCAGGCAGTCTGCCAGTGGTGTCGCCATTAGTGTCATCGCCATGGCCAATGAGTACCCCCATACCCCTGCCAACCTCCCCAACCTTTCACCCACATTGGCTGCCTTGCGAGACCATGTCTTTCAACACTCCTTGAAGACAGGTGACTTCACACTGAAGTCGGGCCGAAAGAGCACATGGTTTCTCGACACCAAACAGACCATGTGCCGCCCTGATGGCGCATTGGCCGTGGCCACTGCCGCATTGGAAATCATTCCAGCCGAAGCCACCGCAATTGGCGGTCTCACCATGGGTGCAGACCCGGTTGCCTACGGCATCGCTGCCATTGGTGCAACGCGGGGTCACAACTTGCGCAGTTTCAGTGTTCGCAAAGAGTCAAAAGACCATGGTGTCACTGGTCGTATCGCTGGTGCCCTGTTGCCAGGAGACCATGTTGTGATCACGGAAGACACGGTGACGCGCGGCACCAGCATCTTTGAAGCAGTGGAAGTCATCAAAGAATTTGGTGCCATTCCTGTTCTCATCACCGTCATCGTTGATCGCGGGGGCACGTGCGCAGCTATGGCTGAAGATGCGGGCATTCCATACAAACCATTGCTCACCGCACCTGATCTTGGCTTTGCATTCGGTAGCTAACTTTGCGCCACGTTGGTGGCAGTGAAAGTATCAATACATGAAATTACGTGCACTTGTTTGTGTTGCCGTTGCTCCTCTTGCACTTGTTGCATGTGGCGGTTCTGGTTCTTCCACCGACACCACTGTTGCTTCCAGCTCGCCGAACGGCGCAATGGGAACGATTCCGCCTTCGGGAACAGTTGAAAAGTCATTCACCATTGGCACCGACACCGGCACGGACGTGGTGTTTGAAGTTGCACAAGGTGACAACGTCAAACTCACGTTCATCAACCCTGACGGCGATGATGAAGTACACGTGCACGATTACGACATCACCACTGGCGCAATGGATAAAAACGTGGCGTCTTCCGTGTCTTTTACGGCTGATAAAGCTGGAGATTTTGAGATTGAGAGTCACGTGAGTGAAGAGCTGCTTCTTACATTGCGTGTGACCGCAAAGTGACTCTCGCTCAACTTTTCGAACTATCACCTCACGGCACCGACACATTCGTCGGTGATGGTTTTCCGTACCCGTGGGGCGGCTTGTACGGCGGGCACATTGTTGCGCAGTCATTACAAGCAGCATCGCAAACCATTGATGAAGGTTTTCTTCCTCATTCCGTTCGCGCATATTTCATTCGGCGTGGCGACAACAAAGAAACCGTCCGTTACGAAGTTGACCGCATACGCAATGGCCGCAGTTTCTCCACGCGACGTGTTGTTGCGCGCCAATCAAATGGTGCAATTCTGAATCTCGAAGCCAGTTATCAATTGCCCGAAGAATCTGCAGAGCTTGCAGTGGTGAAAATGCCTTCAGACATTCCACATCCTGATGAATTGAAACCAGCAGATACGTGGTCGCAATACATTGAACAACGCGACATCCCCGTTGACTTCGTGTCAAAAGAATCACGCGACGGCACCGGTCGTTTGATGAGTTGGTATCGCACCAAAGAAGACTTCGGCAGCAATCAGTTGCTGCATCGCTGCGCTCTTGCGTATCTGTCAGATGATCTTCCGACTGGGGCAGTCATTCGTGGTGTTCCTGAATTGCGCAAGTTCTGGAACGTTGAGGGTTCGTTTTTTTCTGCAAGTTTGGACCACACCATTTGGTTTCATCGTGATGTGGACTCCAGCAAATGGCATCTCTATGAAATGAATTGTCACGCGTACAACAACAGTCGTGGCCTGGCATTCGGTTACGTGTTCGCCGAAGACGGAACACATGTGGCAACGGTGGCGCAGGAGACCCTGGTTCGCTTGGCGAAGCCTGAGAAATAGGAACCGGCAATGAAGCGGACTCGTCCGCACTTACAAAATGGTGGTCGAGACCGGCGTCGATCCGGTGACCCCACGCTTTTCAGGCGTGTGCTCTGCCAACTGAGCTACTCGACCAGGGTGATACAGCTTGCGCTGCATCAGGGCGATGGCTTTCACCATCTGTTCGATAACGGTTACACCGCCAACGATGGCGGTCCCGACGGGACTCGAACCCGCGACCTCCGGCTTGACAGGCCGGCGTGAACTCCAACTTCACCACGGGACCTCGCAGAAGGTTGCCGAGGCGACCAACTACTAGATCTATATGTTGCACCCCCAACGGGATTCGAACCCGTGCCGCCACCTTGAAAGGGTGGTGTCCTAGGCCGCTAGACGATGGGGGCAAGGAACGCACTCCGTTTGAGAGCAGTAGAAAACTATCAGCCACTTCAGGAGAACACTCCTGAGAATTTGATTACTGGCCAGAAACCGTGGCGATGGTCCACTCCAGCAGCCAGCCCAGGTAGCCATACAACTGGTACTGGCCATACAGAGGGTGGTCTTCCTCGAAATCGTCTTCGTCGGTGTCCTCGCTCACATCGAGCATGGTGCCCAGCACCAGACGAAGGCTGTTGAGTACCCGCATGAAGGCCATGATCTGGGCCTCGGATACAGGTTCGGTGGCGCCCAGCACTTCCTTCACGGTGGTGATGGAGGCAGCTTGGGACTGAGACAGTTCATCGCGCATATAGCCCTGGTACTCGGCGTCCTTTTCGGGGTCGGCGTGATAGGCCACCGGATACAAACGCTTTAGACGATCATCGCTGGCACCTTGGGCGAGCAATGACTCCAGTTGGTCCACGAATGCAAGCAACGTTTCGCGCTCATGGTCAGTGAAATTGATGCGAAAAGTGCCGTCATTGTTGGCGATGATGGGCCCCTTGGGCTTACGCCAGCTCATGAATCCTGCTGCATGGTGGCCCACAAACCATGTTCGTGCAGGCGGAACACATCGAGTTC
>JALQYL010000031.1 GCA_023254135.1 Ilumatobacteraceae bacterium
ATTGCACTGATTGCAGTCGGTGGATACGGACGGCGCGAATTGGCTCCCGAAAGTGACCTGGATGTACTGCTCGTTCATCGCAATGTGAAGAACATCGGTGATATTGCCTCGAAGATTTGGTATCCGGTGTGGGACGCGAAAGTGAAGTTGGGTCACGCGGTGCGCACACCCAAGGAAACAATGCACATGTGCACCACCGACCTTGACACGGCAACGGCGTTGCTCACTGCTCGCGTCATTGCAGGCAACGTTGATTTGGCGAACGAAGTGATTGACGGCGCACTCGCCAGTTGGAAGAAGCGCGGAGGCGAATGGTTGGTGGAATTGCACGGCCGCATTCTTGAGCGATACGCCAAAGACGGCGAAGTGGCATTTTTGCTGGAGCCGAACTTGAAAGAAGGTCTGGGCGGGCTGCGCGATATTCACGCACTGCATTGGGCCGAACTTGCTGGTCTGCACTTGTCGTTTGCAGACCAAACGTTGTTGGAGCGAGCGAACGAGGTGCTGCTGGATGTTCGTGTCTCGTTGCATCGACATTCGGGTAGACCGAATGAAGTGCTGCGGTTGGAAGACCAAGCTCCAGTGGCGCGATTGTCTGGATATGAATCAGATGATGCGTTGATGGCAACAGTTGCGGAATTGGGAAGACGTGTTGCCTGGATTGCCGATGAAGCGTGGGCACAACTTGATCCGCCCGCCAATCGAAGCACGGTGCCACAGGGGTTGGCTCCGGGTGTTCAGTTGCTCAATGGTGAAGTGCACATTGAAGAATCAGTTGACATTGCAAATGATCCTTCGTTGTTGTTGCGCGTGGCCACGGTGGCAGCGCGCTTGCGTGCACGCATCAACAGAGCGTCGTTGGATCGTTTGGGTGACCTGTCGCCCGTGTGGCCCAATCCGTGGCCCGCTGGTGCAAGCGACGACCTGGTGGCCTTGCTTCTTGAAGGCGAAGCCGCCATTCCGGTTCTGGAATCCTTGGATCAAAGAAACCTGTTGGTGCGTGTGTTGCCCGAGTGGGCGCCGGTGCGCAGCAAACCACAACGCAATGCATTTCATCGGTACACGGTGGACCGTCACCTGTGGCAAACAGTGGCAAACGCAGCCGCGTTGGTGGAACGAGTAGTACGTCCTGACTTGCTGGTACTGGGCGCTCTGTTCCACGACATCGGCAAGGGTTATCCCGGCGATCACACCGAAGTGGGTGTGGAGAAGTTCGCAGTCATCGGCCCACGTATGGGTCTTGCTGAAAGTGATGTTGCCATTGTGTCGTCGCTCATCGAGCACCACCTGTTGCTGGCGGACACTGCCACACGTCGCGATCTTTCCGATGATGCAACGCTCACCATGGTTGCGGAGAAGTTGGGTTCAGTGGTGGTGCTTGATCTGCTGCACGCACTCACGGAAGCGGATTCATTGGCAACGGGTCCATCCGCATGGAGCGACTGGAAATCAGAGTTGGTGGCCACATTGGTTGATCGAGTTCGTCATGTGATCGGTGGCGGAGACGTGCAAGAAGTCATGTGGCGATTGTTCCCTGATGCAGAAGTACTTGAACTGATGGCAGCGGGTTCCTTTGCAACGCGCACAGAGGTGGACCGCATCACGATTGTCAGTCCCGACCGTCCGGGAACGTTCAGCAAAGTGGCTGGTGTTCTTGCTTTGCAGGGTCTTGATGTTCTTGGCGCAGAAGCGCACTCTGACGAACAAGGCATGGCGGCATCGGAATTCCGGGTGTCAAGTCCACATGGCGACATTGAGTGGGCACCCATTGTGAAGAACCTGGAACTTGCGTTGTCCGGACGTCTCGCTCTGGATTCGCGTTTGGCCGATCGTGCGGCCAATGCAAGACCTCGCCGCGCAACGTCTGCCGAAAAACCGCTGCCACCATCCGTACGTTTCGACGACTCTGCTTCTTCAAATGCCACCTTCTTGGAAGTGCGCGCTCCTGACATGGTGGGCGTGTTGCATCGCATCACCAAAGCGATCGCTGATTTGGGTCTCGACATTCGTCATGCCCGTGTGCTCACGCTGGGAAGCGAAGTGGTGGACTCGTTCTATGTGCGTCAGTCGGACGGCGAACGAATCACTGAGAAGGCATACAAGGACGAAATCAGCCGTGCCGTACTGTTCGCTTTGGGAGAACAGTCGCGCTGAGAGAAGAAGTAGGGTGTCGTTGTGAGCGAAGCGCGTCCAACAGATTTCACCCGAGACCTCATTCGTTGGAGTGAAACACTCGCTGCGATAGCCCGTACAGGAATGGGATTCACCCAAAGCTTGTATGAAAAAGAACGCTATGAAGAGGTGTTGAAAGTTGCCGCCGACATCAAGGCCGCCACGGACGAAGCACTGGAAGTTCGCCGAGAACAGGATCACTTTGTCCAGGAATGGTTGGAGTCGGTGGGCGAGGGCGTTCCAGGGTACGTCACGCCGAAAGTGGCCATCGGTTGCATTGTCGGCAATGAAGAGGGGAAGATCCTTCTCGTTCAACGCAAAGACAGCGGAGTGTGGCTGTATCCCACGGGTTGGGCCGACGTTGGGTATTCACCCGCTGAAGTTGCAATGAAAGAAGTGGAAGAAGAAACGGGCATTCACGCCGAGCCGCTGCAACTACTGGGCGTTGTCGATGGCATGCGAATGGGTTTCTCGCGTTTCGGTATGTATATGTTGCTCTTCCACATGCGAGCCACAGGCGGAAGTTTGCAGGGCCATCCGTTGGAAACCGGAGATGTCGGTTGGTTTGGTCGTGATGAATTGCCCACACCAACTGCTGGTGCGCAATGGTGGGGCAACATGGCCTTCAACGCAATCGACGGCGTTGTGCACCCTGCAACATTTGATTCACCACGTGAAGAAATGTGGCGCGGCTCTCCGGAGAATTGACGAGGCGAGCTAGTTGTCTTGGTCGCGCAGGAACTGCTCAACTTCATCGACCAAGGCATGAGACTCTTCTTCTAGGTCATCATCTGCATCAAAGTCGAACTGCAATTGGTGGGGCTCGTCAATACCGAATGCATCGTCACCCAATGCTTCAAGGCGTTCTACGTATTCGCGAAGGTCTTCATCTTCGTCGATCATTTCTTCCACCTTGTTGTCGTACGCAACAACCTGGTTGTGGAGCGCACCAAGGGGCACGGGAGTGCCGATGATTTCACCGGCGCGGGCAATGAGTGCGCTTGCCGCCTTGGGTGATGGGATTTGGGAAGCGATAGCGGGACATGCCGCCCACAACGATGCCGAAGGAATAGAGGAGTGATTGCAGGCATCGTGCAGGACACTGATGATGCCTGTGGGGCCTTCATACCGTGAACGTTGCAGATCGAAGCGTTCAATCATGGAGTCGTCGTTGGCCGTACCCATGACCTGCACGTCGGACCGATGAGAAACATCGGCAAGCAACGCACCCAAGGTGAGCACCATGCTGGCTTCGAAACGTGCAGCGACACCAATGATTTGTTCGGTGAACAAGCGCCACTTCAAGCTGGGTTCCGGGCCAAGGATGAGAATGACATCGGCACCAGGAGTGGATGCGTGCCACATGGAAACCTTGGGCCACACGATGCTGCGCGAGGCGTTGCTGTCGAGACGCACAGACGGACGAATGGTGGCAAAGTCGGTGAATTCCTCGGGGTCAATCTCTGCGAGAGGTTCTGCGTGCCATGCATCGACAAGAGTGCGAATGGCCGTGCTTGCAGCATCTGCCGCGTCGTTCCATCCACTGAATGCGGCAATGACCGTGGGGTTGTGCAACCGTGGTTCCGAAAGCCAGCGAACGTGATCTGAAGCCGTCATTACGTCAAAAATCTATCGCCCAAAATCGCCACTTCTGAACGACAACAATCCGAACTTTTGGCGCGATCAATTCGGCAAATTGGCACCCTATTTGTGCATATTTGTCGCTGAAATTGCAGTAAATGTGGCAAGGTGGACGGTATGCCAGTTGTTGTCGAAAAGGCCAGTGCGGTCACGCCGGAAATAGTTGACGCATTCGGGTTGTTGATTCCACAACTCTCATCGTCGAATCCGCCACCAACTGCGGACCAATTGGCCGACATCATTTCCTCCGAAGCAAGCGTGTTGTTCCTTGCCCGAGTTGACGGACGCATCGTTGGTTCGCTCACTCTCGCAACTTTCCGCATTCCCACCGGGGTTCGTGCATGGATTGAGGATGTGGTGGTAGATGGTGAAGCTCGTGGTCACGGTGTTGGCGAGGCATTGAACAAGGCGGCGCTTGCAGAAGCACAGTCGCGTGGCGCCATCACCGTCGAACTCACATCACGTCCTTCTCGCGAGGCTGCGAATCGTTTGTATCAACGACTTGGATTCGTAGTGCGCGACACCAACGTGTATCGCTACACGTTGTGACGATGGTCGAGAGGTAACAAACATGTCAGGTCGAGTCATCACCATCTTTCGCAATCGGCTACGGGCGGAACACGCCACTGAATATGCAGGTACGGCCGCTCGTATGTCTGAATTGGCTGCCCGTATGCCTGGTTTCGTGGACAGCAAGACGTTCTCGGCTCCCGATGGTGAGCGTGTCACCATCGTTACCTTTGCCGATCGTGATTCTCACAATGCATGGCGAGATCATCCGGAGCATCAACAAGCTCAGCGCGATGGTGTTTCATCGTTCTACTCCGAATATTCCATTCAGGTGGGAGATGAAACGTATGAGCACACATTTCACACGCCGTGATGCCACGATGAGTGTATGAAGTTACGGCTGGGTACAACCGACGATGCTGCAGAAATGGAACGCATCGCAATTGCTGCAATTGCCGACTCTGGGTACACACCCGAACAAATCGACGTGTGGCTCGCTGCATTCACAGAAGAGCGCATGCGTGAGGTGTGTGAGCACTCGTTTGTGATGGTGGCGGAGTTGAACAACGAAGTGATCGGTTTTGCAACCTTGATCGAGCGTGGAGAAACGGCCGGAGAACTCGACCTGTTCTATGTGGACCCCGATTTCCGTCGTCGTGGTGTCGGAAAGTTGTTGGTGCGCAGCATTGAAGACCGTGTGCGTCAGTTGGACATGACGGCATTATGGGTGGATGCATCCGCGCCTGCCGTGCATCGCTTAGAGCAATTGGGTTATCGAGTACACGATTCTTATAAGAAGAACGTGAACGGTGTGGTCTTCAACAACACCTGGATGTTGAAGCGCTTCGCTTAGTTATTGGCTGGTACGCCAAGTTTGTACACACGTTGCGCTGTGCCTGAAAAGAGAGCTGTTCGTTCGCTGGGTGAGTAGCGCGCCGTCATTTTCTTGAATGCATTCCACATCACGTTGTAACTCACCGAGAATCGGTCGATGGGGAAGTTTGATTCCAACATGCATCGATCCGGACCGAATGCCTCGATGATGTGTGCGTAGAACTTGCCGACACGCGCAACGTATTCGTCGGATGTTGGCGGACGATCTGCCGTATGCCAGCCGATGCCATTATCAGGCATGGCAATTCCTCCCACCTTGGCCACGGTATTCGGGCAGGCCGCAATGTCGTTGATGTCCTTCTTCCACTGCTCGAAAATGCTGTCCTCTTGACCCGCGAAGTGGTGGGCGAGAAGCGGTGTACCGAAGTGGTCGAGCACCATCGTTGTTTCGGGACACGAACGTGCGAGCTCGAGAAATTCTGGGTTCTGATAGTGGTAGTGCCACGAGTCGTAGGTGAAGCCTCGCTCACCCAAACGGCGCACACCTGCCACAAAGTCTTTGTCCATGTACAAATCCTTTGGAGCTCGTCCGGGAATGCTGAGTCCTTCAGGGAAGTCTGCTCGTGACAATGCGTGGCGAATGCCGCGAAACAATCCGTTGCCAGCCTCAACGTGAGCGTCGAGAATGTCGTCTCTGTTGGGCAGTCGCAGATCAATGTGTCCCACAATTCCGGCAATGAGATGTTGTGGATCGTTCAATGACGTCTCAGCAACGAACCTGGTTTCACCCACGGGTGCAAACTCATCGCCAACTGTGCGGTCATATCCTGCGCCGCACTCCATGAATACGGTTTGCACAATGTTGTGACCGGAAGCGGCATCGGCGTGAAGCTCCGCGATGCCGTACGGCAATGAACCTCCCGCGGGCCACAGGTGATGATGCGGGTCAACGATGGGAAGCTCTGGTTCCAGCGTGGGCTCTGCAACCTGGTGTAGCCATTCATTGGTGCCTGGTATGAGTTGAGACATGTGCGTTCTCCTGCTCTGTTTGCGCCGCGCGTAAGGCGCGCTCGTGCTGATGTGTTTATCACTCTTTGAAACGGGCAGGGGACAGTGTGAATTCACCCCTATCGTGTGCCCATGAAGAAGAGTGGTGCGCAAGTGGTGTTCGAGCTTGAGGTGGAAGTACCCCTTTCTCCGCAAGAGGCGTGGAATCGCTTGAACGACTGGCCAAGTCACAGCAAATGGGTGCCGTTGACCCGCATCGATGTGGATCGCAATGACCCCAAGAAGTTCGTTGCGTGGAGCGGAATTCGGCCATTGGTTTTGGAAGACCGTATGCATCAACTCACTGCCGAATTCAACGGCACACACGGCGAAAGCACCGTGGCGAAGTTGGGACCGATTCTGGTGGGTGAGGCTCGCTTTGCTGTGCGTCCCGGTACGAATGCAAACTCTGCCGTTGTCTCATGGCGCGAGGACGTTGCTGTGAAGTGGCTTCCACAATTTCTGGTACCCATCACAGCGCTGATGAGCAAGAAGATGTTCGCCAACGGCGTGAAGAAAATGGCGAAGTATTAGTTCACGCTATTGGCGTGGCAATGAGAATTGGGATGACACGTTCTGTATTCGATTGGTACTCGTTGTAGTTCGGAAATGCAGCAGCTGAACGTTCCCACCAGGCTGTGTATTCCTCGCCCTTCACTTCGCGTACAGTGAACGGCAGTGCTTCTGGTCCGTCTTGCACCAACACTTCATTGGGGTTTGCCAGCAAGTTGTAGTACCACTCGGGGTTCGTCGGTGAACCGCCGCGTGATGCGACCAACGCGTATTCGCCATTGTGCTCAACACGCATGAGAGCAATCTTGCGTACGTTGCCCGACTTTGCACCGCGCATGGTGACGATGATGACGGGCATGCCCGTGTCGCGCAATGTGTTGCCTTGTGTGCCACCCGAGCGTTCGTAGAGTTCCACTTGGTCGCGCACCCATTCAGAAGTGCTGGGGACGTATGTACCTTCAAGAGTTGCCATGCACCAAACCTACGGGCAAGTTCAACGATTGCCGTGGTCAGTGATGGCACTCAACGTTCAATGAACAATCCGTTGAAGCGTTCAAGATCATCGCGATCAAGTTGCCACAACTGCACGGCCGCGTGCACGCCCTCGCTGGCGGCATTTCCGTGAATATTGGCCCAGCCCAGCAATTCGCGAGCACGTGCCGGAAGAGTGCGGGCCACATCCTCAGTGATGGACTGCGGCACCGCTTCCTCTGGCGTTAGCCAACCCAACAGGTAACCGATGTACAACGCCTTACGGGTGCGATGGGTCGTTCTGTTGGCGCCACCGCCATGCACCAAACTGCCGAGATACACCAATGCATCGCCGGGCTGCAGTTCAACGGGGCGTGCGTCGGCAGTGTTGAAATTCTCAGCACCGTGACCATGCGTGAGGTGCGACCGTGGGATCACCATGGTGGCACCCACTTCAGCGTCATAGTCACCCAACGCAACCAAGGCGGACACCTGAAGATCGATACCCAGTGATGCAGCCTGCGACCAGTTCACGTCGTCACGATGCAACACCTGAGCCCTATTGCCTGGTCCGATAAAGATGGTTTCTGCCTGGCTCATCCAGTAATTGCCACAGTGGGGCAACAACAACGAATCGGCAATTCCCAACAACAGTTCATTCAGCAACACTGACTGAACGAACACAGCGCTCTTAGCCGCGAGACCTTGGATTCTCTTGGTGTTGCCACCATAAAACGCAGTGTCGGAATCATCGTGGTGAAACCCCGGTTGACGTTGCGAGACATACGGGTCTAGCTGTGCATCGAGTTCATGAACTTCGTTCGCCGATAACAATCCGGAAATAACGATGCCGCCATCCGCGCGAATGGCCGTACACAGCACCTCGGCAGATGTGTCGACAGAAAAACGCTGCAGACCGTCAGTCATTGACGTTGAACATCCAGCGGATGCCATAGCGATCGAGGCACACGCCCCAATACGCACCCCAAGGCATCTGCATTGGTGCAACACATTCCACCGAACCTTGCGACAAATGTGCGTACAAACGGTCGGCGTCTTCTTTTGTATCGGGTTCGAGATTGATGGTGGTGTTGTTACCCACCTTCAATTCGTGGCCCATTGACTCGACCATGTCGGTAGCCATGAGCATGTGACCACCCAAGATGGGGAGCTCGATATGCATGATCATGTTCTTCTCGGCATCGGTGAGATGTGGTGCTTGGGCCTCGGGCGGCATGTCACCGAACCGCATGACCGGGCCGTGTATCTCTGTACCGAAAGCTTCTTTGTAAAAGTTGAATGCTTCTTCGGTCTTGCCAAGGAAGTTGACGTAAGTACTCACGCGTGCCATAAGGGTGTCACCCTATCTGTGCCATGACTACTGCCGCATTCGCACCGAGTCTGGCAACGACACGGTGACCGCGGCCCGTCCGGGCTCACGAACTCGTAATCCGCGTGAGGCTCCGATGATTTCCAATTTCCAGCCACCTTCGTGGACACATCGGTGATGATGTGCACATACGGGCACCAGGTTTTTCATGTCGGTGGCACCTCCCATGCTCCAGTAGTTGATGTGGTGTGGCTGGCATTGGGCTACCGGCACATGACAGTTGGGAATGGCACAGTGTGCATACATGGCCTCCAACGCTCGTCGTTGATGCTTGCTTGCCAATCGAGTGGAACGACCGAGGTCGAGAACCACTCCGTTCGAATCGAACACGATGGGCACGATCTTTGCTTCGCACGCCATGCGACGCACTGTTTCCACCGGCAATTCCACATCGGAGCCGGTGTGCAAAATGGAGTGCTTGTGCAGACCGGATTGCAGGGTTTGTAAATCAACAATCACGCTGACTTCAGTGCGGGACGAACCCGATGAAATGGAGGAAACTGTTGATGAAGTGTCTTCCAAAATGGCACACAAGCTGAGCGCACGCAGATGGTCGGGAGTGCGCACTTCACCATCCACTGTGTATCCGCGGAACAACTTTTCGATGGTGTTCTGCAAACGACCAATGATGCGCAATCCATTTTCCGGATCGAATTCTCCACGCATGCATACCATGCCGGAATCACGATCGACCCAATGGCGCAGGTAGGCACGCCTCCGTTGACGATCGAGCATGGACAGGCCTTCGTCGTCGTGCAATTGTCGCACCGCATTGCGCACTGCACGCGCAAAATTGTCGGGCGTGGAATGGGAGGCGACCATTTGTATCCAGTCGCCGCGTTCGGCAACTCTGGCGCGTTCGTGATCTTCCAGTTGTGCGAATGCTGATGTAACGGCATCGACATGTGCCACTGATACCTCGCCGTTATGCAGTGCCACTTCTAGCTGCGGTACCAAGTCGAGGGTGGTGACACGTGAGATAGTGCGTTTTGCATCGGCGCGCGTGGCACCGGGAGTAGACGCCAAAATATCGGACGGTGAAACGGCTGCGGATTGTTGCGACAGATGCTGCAGTCGCCGAGTGAGAGACAATCGCATGGTTTCCACCCACGCAGAAATGGCCGCCACATCGTGCAGCGCATGACGCACGGTTTCCGCGGACAACGTGGACACGTCGCACTCATGCAGCCGCGAGACAACGTCGCAAAAGTCTTGAGGAGAGATAGTTACTTGGCCCATGACCCTCCGATTGGAGAAGGGAACAACTGGACTTTCTGCAAGCCGATACGTGGAACCGACTGATCAATTCACACTGCGCAACACACTACAAACACGGTGTGTCACCTCATGCCAACGACCTTAGTGGCCGCCTTCCATGGCATCGCTCAGACCAGCGCGACCACGCAATTCTTTTTCGGGCAACAAAATTGCCAATATGAATGCCACGGCTGCTACTGCCGCACATAAGTAATAAATGGTGCTCACACCCAACGCGATGCTGTCCACCACCGCCTGTTTCTGCAGTGCTGGCAACTTCTGGATTTCTTCTGGTGAACGAATGATGCTCGCCGCCTTGTCGGCAACGATTCCGGTGCGAAGTGGAATCTCGCGGCGGATGGTGGAGTTCAGGATGGTGCCGAAGATTGCCAAACTGATGGAGCCACCCAATGAACGAAAGAACATCACTGTTGCGGTGGTGACGCCGAGGTCGTGGAAGTCAACCGCGTTCTGGCTGGCAATGGATGTGGTGGTGAAGATGCATGCGGTGCCGAATCCCATAATCACCATGGGCACCACCAACACGATGTACTTCGTACTGCCGTCAATCTGAGCAACGGCCAACAATCCAAGACACGACAATGCCGCGCCCATCATGGGGAACCGCTTGTACTTGCCTGTGCGCGCGATGAGTCGACCAATACCGAATGTTGCAGCAGTAACTCCCAACATCTGAGGCGCAGAACGCAGACCTGATTCTGTGGGAGACACGAACAACGAGTCCTGGAAGTACAACGACAGGAAGGTGCCGGCTCCATACGTGGAGACACTGGCGCAGAAACCAAGGAGTGCACTGCCGCGCACGATGGGATTCGAAAACAGTCGCAACGGAATCATGGGTTCGGCAACGCGCTGTTCCACATAGATGAATGCAGCTAGTCCGGCACACGCGCACGCAAACAACAGCAACACGTTCTGCTGCGTCCAACCCTTTCGGCCCAACTCGAGACCAATCATCAAGCATGCGATTGTTGCGCTCAACAATCCGGCGCCGACAAAGTCGATGCGCGCATCCTTCTTCTTGAAAGGAAGTCGCAACGCGTTATGGCACACGGCAATCACGAGAATGATGAAGGGGATGTTGAAGTAGAAAATCCACTCCCACGAGAAGTGGTCGATGATGAATCCTCCAACGAGCGGACCGAGTAACGACGAACCAACGAATGACAATGTGAAGTAGCCCACGTAACGACCACGTTCACGCGGAGGAATGATGTCGCCGAGAACTGCGAATGCGAGTGCTTGCACACCGCCGCCACCCATACCTTGAAATGCTCGCGCTGCAATCAATTGTCCGATGGACTGTGCGGAGCCGCATGCGATGCATCCGATAAGGAACACCACCATGGTGATTTGAAAGATCATGCGACGTCCGAAAATGTCAGACAACTTTCCGAGAATCGGTGTGGAAATTGCCGACGTCACGATGTAGGCCGTGCCCACCCATGAGTAGCTCTCAAATGCTTGAAACTCGCCGATGATCTTGGGAAGTGCCGTCGCAATGATGGAGGTTTCCAAGGATGCGAGCATCACCGCCATCATCAGCGCACCCAGCACCAACGTGAGTCGTGATTTCGTGAAACCTGGAACGCCGGATTCTGTTGCCATGTCCGCCACCGTAGTCGTTTGTTGTAGTTAGCAACTAGATGGAGAATCCCATGTCGTACGCTCCCTGCATGCCCCATGAGTACCTGCGTCCAACGGAAGATGGCGGGCACCGTTGCTGGTGGCCTGGAGAGGACGCGCAGTACATCGCATACCACGACACGGAATGGGGACGACCCGTCACTGATGACACGAAGTTGTACGAGAAGTTGTGTCTTGAAGGATTTCAATCGGGACTTGCGTGGATCACGGTGCTGCGAAAGCGCGAGAACTTTCGCGAAGCATTTGCCAGGTTCGACCTGGACACCGTGGCTCGGTATTCATCGAAGGACATCGAACGACTCATGAACAACGCGGGCATCATTCGTCATCGCGGAAAAATTGAAGCAACCATCAACAATGCTGCGCGAGCTCTTGAACTGTTGGAAGAAACAGGTTCACTTTCGAAATACATCTGGCAGTACGCCCCCGATGTTCCCCATGGTCGTGATGGAATCAGCGATCACCCCATGGGCTTTGTCTCCACTTCGCCCTCTTCCATTGCGTTGTCGAAGGATTTGAAGAAGCGAGGCTGGAAGTTCGTGGGGCCAACCACCATCTATTCATTCATGCAATCAATGGGACTCATCAACGACCATGTCGAAGGGTGTCACGTGCGAGATGATTGTGAAAAATTACGCATCGCAACGCGAAAGAAAATAATGAAATAGACGCCGCCGCGTTCAGGTGTCAATCGCGCGGATGAAGCAAGACCTCTGCGTTTTGACGCACTTGCCAGTCGTTGTCTTCCAATGCTTTGTGCAATGCAGCTTCCACTTCTTCACCTTCAAAAGGTGCAAGCGCCAACACAGCGCGTCGACGAACTGCGGGCTTGTCATTGCACGCCGCAAGAATGGCTGGAAGGCCGCGTTCATCTGCCAGTGAACCCAATGCAGCTGCACAGGCTTCGCGAACCACAGGTTCATCATGCGAAGTGGTGTTGGCAATGAGTGCAGAAATCTCGATGTCGGTAACAGGGGAGCGTTCACCCAAACTCCATGCCGCCATCTCGGCTACGAACACATCGTGATCATTCAACAAAGCATGAATGGAAACCGTTGGAAATGAAGCGGCGAGCTCAACCGCTGTTCGGCGCACGTTGAAGTGTTCATCGGAAATTGCCGCATTCAAATCGGAAGCCGTCAGTGATTCCAATCGGTGCAGCGCGCGTAGCGCACTGGCGCGAACCTGGGCGTCGGGCGAAGAAAGGTGTTCACGCACCAATGTCTCGTCGCCGGTGAAGCCGGCCTGAATCACCAGAAAACGTTGCGAGTTGGGCACGGCTACGACCGCAACAATCCGCCAACAACTTCAAGAAGAATGGCGAGGGCGAATCCAACGAGAGAGGCCAAGATTCCGCCGAGAACCAAGGATCCCACCGACAATTGCACAATGGCGCGACGGCGCTGATTGCGATCGGGCTCGCGGTACACGGCGGTGGCCTTATTGTCGACCCGCACAGGGATGGGGCGTCGTGGCGTGGCAGGCTTCATACGGTCAATTGCTGCAAGTGCCACGAGCGCGAGCACAATTGCCCACACGGCGCGAACGGCAACACCGGTAGCGGAAGTGGACAATATTGAGAGGAAAGAAATCGTCGCACTCATGACTTCAGACAGCGTACCTCCCACCGAAGACCGCACATCGTCGCGGACTCGTGCGCTGTATTGGGCTTTGCCTTTGATCACTCTGTCGTGGTTGCTTCTTCTCGGATTTTTGGTGCTCGCAGTCATTCCCGTACAGCGATGGCAATTGGCTCCTGGCACTGCATCGCGAGTGGGATCGAGAATTTCATTCACAGCGGTGAAAGGTGAGGCCGCTCCACCACGCCAGTACTCAACAAAGAACAGCATTCGTTTTGTGACCGCGCAAACCGGACAACTCACGGCACTTGCGTCGCTGGTGGCATGGATTGATCCGCATGTATCCGTTGACACGTACACCGAGCGTTTCGGTACGCAAACGCCTTCTTCGGTCCAGCGACTTGGTTATCAAGCCATGGTGGGAGCCAAACAAATTGCTGAATACGTGGCTTTGAACAAGGTGGGTATGAAGGCCGAGTTCCACGACGGTGCAGTGCTCATTGAGCAGTTGGTGTGTACTGCAACTCCGGCCGCGCGTTCTGCATGCAAGGTTCTCAATGTGGGCGAGGTGATCACCGCGGTGGACGGAGTGAAGACACCAACTCTGCCTGCACTCGGTGCTCAACTGAAAGATCATTCAATTGGTGACACGGTCACCTTGTCGGTGATTCCGTATTCCACATCGGGGACAAAGTCCACAAAGACTGAACAACGCGTGGTGCAACTCATGGAGAGCCCCGATGTGAAGGGCAAAGCAATTATTGGCTTCACTCCGGCCGACACGCGCACGGTTGACCTTCCGTTTGAAGTCTCCATTGCAACGCAGGACATTGGCGGTCCATCGGGAGGATTGGCATTCACGTTGGCTCTCATTGATGAACTCACCCCCGGCAACCTCATGGGCAACACTCAAGTTGCAGCCACGGGCACGATGAATGAATTGGGCGAGGTGGGAGCCATTGGGGCCTTGGAACAAAAGGCCGTTGCAGTTCGAAATGCGGGGGCCCATCTGTTTCTCGTGCCTGCGGGGCAAAGTGCAGACGAAGTGGCGAGGGCTCGAAGGGCTGCGGGCAAGAGCGTCACCATTGTTCAAGTGGCCACGCTGGACCAGGCACTTTCGGTGCTGGCCGCTCGCGGAGGTGCCGGGTTGAAGTCAACGGCAAACAGCACCAAATAAGGGTCTCACGGTCGCTCCACGCCGCCAGGGCCTGTGGATAATGCCACATTTGAGCCCTCCGGGGAACCTACTGTGGAAGCCAAATGGCTATTTCCTTTTCACGTCCCGACCCCTCCTCACCCGCCGCGGTGGGTTCGGCCGCATTCCCCACCAGCCGCCGTGGTTTCGACCAGGGCGAAGTTCGCGATTTTCTGCGCATGGTGGCTGCCGAACTCGCCCGCCTGCAAGAGCGCGAGCGCTTCCTTGAAGGCGAATTGCGCGCCATGCAGACACGTGGCATGTCGGCACCTGGTCGACTAGACGAAGAGACCGTCACCACATTGTTGGGTGAAGAAGCAGCACGAGTTCTTTCCACTGCGCGAGATGCGAGTGCACAAATTCGCGAACGCGCAGAAGAGTCAGCCACTCGTTTGGTGAAAGACGCTGCAGAAGATGCAGCACGTATTCGCGAGAACGCGATGGTGGAATCTGCACGCATTCATGAAGATGCCGCGCACGACGCCGAACAAGAAATTGAAATGGCCAAGCAACAAGGCCGTGACATGGTGAACGAGGCACGCGAATACCGCGAGAAAGTTCTCTCTGAATTGTCACGACGTCGCGATGCCGCACGTGCACAAATTGAACAATTGCTGCACGGACGTGACCGCTTGTTGAATGCATTCGAACGTGCACGCCTGGCCAGTGAAGACGTGCTTGCTGGTCTGACTGACGCGCACGATGAGCCTGAATTCATTATCGATTTGGCGCCCACCACTGGCCCCGTACCCATTGTTAATCCGGCGCACCCCAGCGTGAAGGCATTCGATCAAGATGCAGAAGTAGTGGCCGAAGCACCGGTTGCTCCATCACCCGTTTCCTCGGTGCCATCAATGCCGGTGTATGACTACGAAGAAGACGTTGTCGTCGAAACAATTGAATCCGTCATTGAAGAAGCCGTGGAAGAAATTGTCGAGATTGAAGCCTCGGTGACCGAACTAGTTTCCGAGGAAGTAGTTGCTGACACACCAGCTGCTCATCATGAACACCCCGTGCATGTTCCTGCTGAAGTTGTCGTAGAAACACCAGTTGTTGAGGTCACCGTCGCAGAAACAATCGCACCCGCTGTTGAAGAAGAACAACAGACAAACGTGGTGTCTTTGTTTGGTCGCGGACGCAAGTCGGTAGACGTTCCAGAAATCACAGAAGAAGAAACCACGCAGCACGACACTGCTGCTCCCGCATCACCCGTCGATGAAATCATCAGCGCTGAAGTGTTGGAAGAATTGAAGGCTGAACTTGCCGCAGAGAAGGCAGCTGAAATGGCTGCCAAGGCAGAAGAGAAAGCAGCAGCAAAGTCGTCGCCTTCCTCAAGCGGTGCGGACGATATTTTCGCCAAGTTGCGTGCATCGTCCACTGCATCCGTGGCCGCAAAGGCAACTGACGCTCCTGCAACTCCGGCCGCAAAGGTGGCGGACAAGCCAACCAAGAAGTTCGAAGCTCCGAAGCCCACAACTCCTGTGGTGAACGCAGACCCCAAGAAGTTCGAAGCTCGTGATGAAGTGTTGGCGCCTTTGGTGGCCACCATGTCTCGCAAGCTCAAGCGAGTTCTTGCCGACGAACAAAATGACGTGCTGCAGCATTTGCGTGGCAAGCGTTCGTCATTGGAAATTGATGCCATTTTGGGCACCATTGAGGAGCAGTCACAGCGCTACGCGGCGGCTGTCACCGAAGAGACCATGGCAGCTGCCAGTGACGGCGCAAAGTCTGTGAAGCACGCAGGTGGCTCCAGTCGCCGTGTGACGCAGAAGGCCATTGGTGCACATGTTGCAAGCACCATTGCACAAGGTCTGGTGGCAGGGTTCCGTGAAGACACGCGCATCGCCATTGGCGAGGCAGAAGGGGATCGCGAGATTCTCACGGGCCTCATGCGTGATGTGTATCGCAAATGGAAGCTTGATGACATCGACTCGCACGTTGATGACATTGCCTGCTCTGCGTACAGCAAGGGCGGATTCTTGTCATTGGAGCCCGGTAGCGAAGTCACGTGGATGGTGGACCCCACCACGAAGTGCTGTTCCGAGTGCGAAGACAATGCTCTCGGTGGAGCAGTGAAGCGTGGCGACAATTTCCCCACGGGACACAACCACCCACCTGCGCACCCTGGATGTCGCTGTCTTGTTGGGCCCAATCAGGACTAGCGTCCTGATGAATGCGTAACGCCTCAGATCTCCCCCCACGCGGACCCGGTGGTCCTACCTTCCGAGTACCCAACTTCGGCAAGCCATCGCGCGGACGAATCATCCTTTCTTCCGTCATCGGCATCGTGCTGTTGTTGGCGTTCAGTGCCAAGGGTTTGTCTTCGTTCTATGTGAACGTGTTGTGGTTCAACAGTGTGGGCCACAGCAATGTGTACTGGGGCATCATGCGCAGCAAGGCCGAACTGGCACTCATCTTCACACTGGGTGCATTCCTGGTGTTGTGGGTGAACTTCATGTTGGCCGACCGCCTTGCGCCACTCACCTTGCCGAATACCCCCGAAGACCAAACCATCATTCGAATTCGTGAAGCAACAGCGAAGAGTCGTGGCAAGTTGCGCATTGCATTGGCATTGTTCCTGTCACTCATGCTCGGTTTGCCCGCTTCAAGTGCATGGCAGGACTGGCTCATGTTCCGTCATCGTCAAGCATTCTCAGTGGGAGACCCGCAGTTCAAAGCCAACGTTGGTTTCTACGTGTTCCGTTTGCCGTTTGCACAGTTCGTTGTGAACTGGACATTTGGTGCGCTCGTGTTGGTCACGCTCGCCACCACGGCATTTCATTTCATCAACGGAAGCATTCGTCCGCAAGATCGTGTGCAGCGTGTAACACCTCAAGCAAAGGTGCACCTCAGTGTTCTTCTTGCCGGTGGAACACTTCTGCGCGCCGCTGGATACTGGTTGTCGAAGTACGACCTCACCGGTTCGGAACGTGGTGTGGTGCGCGGAGCGTTGTACACAGATATCAAGGCGCAGCTTCCTGCCACCAACCTCATGATTCTTGTGTCGTTGGCGGTGACCGCATTGTTGTTGTGGAACATTCGTCAGCGCGGTTGGCGCATTCCGGCCATGGCTGTTGGCTTGTGGATTGTGGTGGCGCTAGTTGCTGGCACGGTGTATCCCGCAGTCATTCAGCGATTTGTTGTGCAGCCCAACGTGTCAACACGTGAGCTTCCGTACATTCAGCGCAACATTCTTGCCACCAAGGCCGCAATGGGCATTTCAAAAGTGGAACGCGTTGCAACATCGTTTGAGAATGTGACTACCTCCGATGTCACCGCAAACGAAGGTGCATTGCGCGATGTGCGCCAG
>JALQYL010000032.1 GCA_023254135.1 Ilumatobacteraceae bacterium
ACAACTGGCTTGCCACTTGCAGGGTCATTGCCGAATTCACGAAGTGGTGGCTTTGCTGCAGCGCGACCACGCCCGAAGGTACGGGGGACGGCGAGCAATGCGAGTGCCTCCTCCAAGGTGACTTCAAGAAGCTGTTCTTCTGTTTGCAGTGAACGACTTTCCTTGCCCTTGGAGATGTACGGCCCAAAGCGACCGTTTTGCGCCGTGATGGGTTCACCGTCTGTGGGGTCATTGCCAACTAGGCGCGGCAATGACAGAAGGTCGGTGGCATCTTTCATGGAGAGACGGTCAATGTTCATGGTTTTGAACAACGACACCATCTTTGGCTTGTCCATGTTGGGTGGCAGTTGATCGTTGGTACCCCACTGCACGTACGCGCCGTAACGACCAGTCTTTGCGAATACTGGAAGGCCATCAAGTTCACCCATGGGCACGTCGCCCTTTGGTGCACGCAACAATGCAAGTGCGGCATCAAGGTTGAGTTCATCGGGAGTCATGGAGTCGGGAACACTTGCCGTGTTCTCGCCGGAACGCACGTAGGGGCCGTACAAGCCGGGCTTGACGATGACGTCTTCGTGCGTATCAGGATGCACGCCGAGCACAAACGTGTTCGCTTCAGCAGCGTCGATGGAGTCGAGTTTGGCGGCAACGATGCCGTGCAGGCCCTGTTCTCCGTCGTCTCCGAAGTAGAACTGGCGCAGCCATTCCACTTTCTTTGTTTCACCACGTGCAATGGCGTCGAGATCGGCATCAACTCCGGCGGTGAAGTCGTAGTCGACCAACTTGTCGAAATTCGATTCCAGAAGTCGGATTACGGAGAATGCTGTCCATGTGGGAACCAGCGAAGTTCCCTTCTTCCATAAGTAATGGCCACGGTCCACCATGGTGGAAATGATGGATGCCCATGTGGAAGGACGACCGATGCCCTTGCTCTCCAATTCCTTCACCAACGACGCTTCGGTGTAGCGAGGTGGAGGAGACGTGGAGTGCGATGTGGAGGTGTATTCAGCAACAGATACGGGCTGACCAGGCACCAATACCGGCAACAACAGTGCCTTTTCGTCGTCTGACTCCACGTCGTCTTCATCGCGCGATTCTTCGTACGCCTGGCGGTAGCCAGGGAACGTAATGGTGGTGCCACTGGCTGCGAATTCGCAGTCGCTACGTTCTGCATCTGCCGCGGTTGCGCCAAGGCGCACACTCACGGTGGTGCCGATGGTGTCGGCCATTTGCGATGCGAGTGTGCGTTGCCAAATAAGGCGGTACACGCTGAGGTCTTGTCCGCGAAGTTCGCTGGAGAGTTGATCGGGTGAGCGCAAGGGAAGTGCCGGACGAATTGCTTCGTGTGCTTCTTGTGCGTTCTTCACTTTGCTGGTGAACGTGCGCTTGCCCTTGTCGAACAAGAACTTGTCGCCATAATCCTTCGAAACGTACGAACGAATTTCACTGATGGCTTCGTCGCTCAACACATGTGAGTCGGTACGCATGTAGGTGATGAAACCGCGCTCGTACAAACCTTGCGCAACGCTCATCACTTGACGGCTGGACAAGCGCAACTTACGACCGGCTTCTTGCTGCAAAGTACTGGTGGTGAACGGAGGCTTTGGTGCCGAACGGTATGGCTTTTCGTCAACGGAACGCACCAAAAGGTCAATGTTTGCAAGGCCCGCAACAAGCGAGGCGGCACGACCCTCGTCGAGAACGATCACATCTGCGCTCGCTGCACCTGCTTCGTTGAAGTCTTTGCCGGAAGCGGCACGAGTGCCATTGACGGACACGAGCTTGGCAACAAACGCAGGTGACGTTGCGGTGTTCGCTTCAAGAGAGAAGTAGTCGGCTGAGCGGAATTCCATACGCTCGCGTTCGCGCTGCACGATGAGACGCAGCGCTGGGCTCTGTACTCGACCTGCACTGAGACCGCGGTTCACGCGACGCCAGAGAACAGGCGACACCTCATATCCATATAAACGGTCAAGGATGCGTCGGGTTTCGGCAGCGTCGACGAGTCCGTAGTCAAGACCCCGAGGGTTCGCGACCGCTTCCTCAATGGACTTCTTGTTGATTTCGTGGAACACCATGCGGTGCACCGGAATCTTTGGCTTCAACTGCTCGAGGAGATGCCACGAAATGGCCTCTCCTTCTCTGTCTTCGTCGGTTGCAAGATAGAGAGCGTCGGAGCGCTTCAGAATGTCCTTGAGCTCGCGCACAATGGTGCGACCGCGTTCGGTGAGCTCATATGAGGGCTTGAAATCATTGTCCACGTCCACGGCCAATCCCTTGCTGGGAAGGTCGGCAATGTGGCCCACAGATGCGCGGACTTCGAACTCTGGTCCGAGATATTGGGCGATCGTTTTGGCCTTGGCGGGGGACTCCACGATGACGAGTGACTTAGACATAACCTTTTCAGGGCTACGTGATTTTGGGTGCTCTTGTCAAGTCCCCAGGCCGTGAGCCCGCTGAAACCCTTATTTCATCAGTGTTTGACGGGTGGGTACTCGTGATGGTGACCTTCCACGTCGATGGATGGCAGCACCTTGTCCACCCATTTCGGGATCCACCAGTTGCGGTTGCCCAACAATTCCATGGTGGCGGGCACCAGCAACATTCGGACAACCGTGGCGTCAATGAAGACGGCAAAGGCCATGCCCAAGCCGAAAAGCTTCAACTGGCGGTCGTCGCCCAGCACGAAGGCGGCAAAAACGCACACCATGATGAGGGCGGCGGCTGTGATGACGCGTGCCGTGGCGGCGACTCCGTCAGCCACAGCTGTGGTGTTGTCACCAGTGCGATCAAATTCTTCCTTCATGCGAGACAGTAGGAACACCTCGTAGTCCATGGAGAGGCCAAACACGATGGCGAACAGGAACATGGGTGCCCAGGCTTCCACCGGACCGGGCTTGTCCACTCCGATGAAACTGCCCAACCAACCCCATTGGAACACGGCAACGATCACGCCATATGCGGCACCAACGGAGAGCAAGTTCATGAACACTGCTTTCAGCGGCACGAGCACACTTCGGAACACGGCCATGAGAAGGATGAACGAAAGAACCAGCACGATGGCGATGAGGAGTGGGAGTCGCTGGCTGAGATAGTCGGCAAAGTCAACCTGGCCCGCGGTCCAACCACCCACTTTTGCACTCACGTTTGCTGCAGGAATCACATCGTTGCGCAATGTGTGGACAAGCGTGGTGGTTGCTTCATCCTGCGGCGCAGTGGTGGGGTACAACATCACCAAGGACACCGTGTTGCTCTTCACCGGAATGGGCATGGCCATTGCAATACCCTCGGTTTTATTGAGCGTTTGCACGAATGAACCCAACTGGTTCTGCGTTGCACCGTCGAGCGTGATGAGCAATGGTCCACTAAAGCCGGGGCCGAATCCTTCAGCCATGAGGTCGTAGGCCTTGCGCGTTGTTGTTTCTTTGGCTGCGTTGCCGTCGTCACCGAAACCAAGACGCATGGAGAACATGGGAACGGCGAACGTGCACAAGATGACGAGTGCACCGAGCAATGCAGTCCATGGACGACGTTGGACGGTACGACTCCATCTCCACCAGAACGATTCTTGGTGATTGTTCTGTGCGCGGTGTGGCAACGGCTTCTTGAGAGCCTTCACGAAGAAGCGGGCGACTTGCACCAGAATCGCAATGAGCACACCAGCTTGGAACACGGCTGCAATTCCACTGAAGATGCCCACCAGTGCACTCACCACGAAGATGGAAAGCGAAATGACTGCGGCGCGAGTGGTGGTGTCCACGCGTTCGCCCGCCATTGCAATGAGCGATGGCAAGAGAGTGACAGCGGCAATCATCATCACAGCCACGGAGATGGCCATACCGATTGCAAGACCACTCACGAACGGGAGGCCGATGGCTAGAAGGCCCAAAAGAGCAATGATGACGGTGATTGCGGCGAAGATGACGGCGCGACCAGATGTATCGATGGACTCAACGATGGATTCTTCAACGGTGAGGCCATCGTGCAATGACTCTCGGAATCGCGTGACTATGAACAATGCGTAGTCAATACCCACACCCAAACCGATCATGCCCACCATTGAGGTAACGGCGTCTGGCATGGATGCAATGTGGCTGGCAAGCGTCACGATGGAGACCGCCATGATGAGGCCGATGATGGCGATGCCGATGGGGAGACCCATGGCGAGAACCGAACCGAATGCAAGAACAAGGATCACCATTGCGGCGAGAAGGCCGAGTGCTTCACTGTCCGGTGTTGCAAACTTGCCGAACAAATGACCGCCGTATTCAATTTGCAGAGTGCTTGACATGAGCGGGTCAACCACGGTGCGAATCTTCTTGCCCAGGACATCCATGTCTTCCACGGACATCTGTGGTGTCTCCACGCGAGCGAATGCAATCTGGCCGTTCTTGCTGATTTGGCCAGGGGCTGCGAACGGGCTGGCGATATCAACTTCGGGCATCGCGTCAACCTTTGTGAGCGCGTCCTGAATGTTCTTCTTCAATGATGCGTCGGTGAAACCGGTACTGCTGCGAAACACGATTTGTGCCGCACTGCCGGACTGTTGTGGGTTCACCTCTTCGAGAATGGACACCACGTCGCGGGATTCGCTCTTGGGCAATTCCATGGAGGTACTGAATGCAGAACCAGTGGCTCCGCTGATGAGAGCGATGATGATGGCGGCGGGAATCCAAATGCCAAACACCATGAGGCGCTTGTGGCGAACGGAGAAACGAGCAATAGAAGAAAGCATGGTGGCCTGTTCTGTGTCGGGGGGACTCGTACAAGGCTACGAATGACAGTCCTGTCTGACTGCGGTGGCGGTACCGTTTTTGCAAATGGAAACACATGTCACATCGCCGAATGCAACGGATTTTCCCGTGCTGCACGGCCGTGTGACTCGCCTTGATCGCGGATGGAGCACGGTGCTCCTCGACAACTCCCAAGTTGCCCGCGTGCGCAACATTGGCGTGGAAATTGCAGTGGGTGACATGGTCACCATCAGTGCTGATGGTGAACGCATTGATTACGTAGATGAACGTCGCAGTGCGCTCACGCGCCGTCAATCATTCGAAGGTGCGCGCGGTACGCGTCAAATAGTGGCCAGCAACATTGACATTGTGTTCTTGGTGCACGCGGTCAATGCCCCTGTGAACCAACGACGTCTCGAACGTGAATTGGTGCTGGCTTTCGACAGTGGGGCACAACCTGTGGTGGTGCTCACCAAGTGCGACACGGTGACTGCGGAAGAGGCGCAACGCGTCATGCAGTCGTTGAAAGAGGTTGCACTTGACGTGGAGATTGTGTTGCTCAGCTCGCGCACGGGCGTGGGCGTTGAACGAGTGCGTGAATTGGCAGTGGAAGGAATCACCGTTGCATTCATTGGCGCCAGTGGCGTGGGTAAGTCCACATTGGTGAACGCATTGGTGGGCCATGAGGTGCAGCGCACCGGCGAAGTGCGTGAGGACGATCAGCGAGGGCGACACACCACCGTTGCCGCCGAACTCATCGCGCTACCCGGAGGTGCCTGGCTGCTGGACACTCCCGGATTGCGCGCCGTCACGTTGTGGACCAGTGGCATTGGTATTGAACGAGCATTTCGCGATGTGTTCGAGGTGGCCGACAAGTGTCGTTTCCGTGACTGCAAACACCTGGACGAGCCCGATTGTGCCGTTACCGCAGCAATTGCCTCTGGTGAATTGTCGGAAGTGCGATTGGAATCAATGCGTCGACTTGTTGCCGAAGAACAATCGGTGGAAGAAGAGCAAGTGGAACGCGAGCGCGCGCAGGATCGCCGCGGATTTCGCCGGCCACGTCCTCCGAAACAGTGACTCTTCTTTTCAGGCAGTGAACTGGATGCCCACGATGGCGCCACCACCCACGTTGTCCAACACATACGCGTGTGCGTGATGGTCTTGCACGAACTGAGCAACGATGGCGAGACCTAGTCCTGAACCCGGCATAGATCGTGTGGCCACGGCGCGATAGAAACGATCGAACACAAGTGGCTTGTCTTCATCTGAGATGCCCGGACCATGGTCTCGCACTTCCACACGCTTCGCACCCACGTGAACCTCAACGGGAGAAGAGCCGGAACTGAACTTCACGGCGTTGTCCACCAGATTGGAGAGTGCGCGTTCCAATTGGTGAGGTCGTGCGGAGATGATGGTGTCTGCAGTGGCGTGCACGGTGATGGTGGCAGTGGTGCGTCGTGATGCGCGCGCCACCACTTCATTGGCAACTTCCAAAAGGTCAATAGACACAGGGTCTTCTGCCTTTCTCTGGTCGATAGCGAGAGCGCTGAGTTCGGCGCTGAGCGCCGCCAGTTCGTCCACTTCTGCGCGCATGTCGGCGAGGATGGAGGAACGGTCAGCATCACTCAAAGTGGCACGCTCCAATAGTTCAGTGTTGGCGCGCAAGCTGGTGAGCGGAGTGCGCAACTCGTGGCTGGCGTCTTGCACCAATTGGCGTTGACGGGACACGCTGCCTCTCAATGCCTCCAACATGGTGTTGAAACTGCTGGTGAGATTGGCAACTTCGCTGCTTCCCGTCGTGGAAATTGTTTGATCGAGGTCCTGGGTTGCGGCAATGGTTTCAGCGGTCAGCGCAAGTTCTTCAATGGGCTTGCTCACGCGACCTGCAAAGAGCCAACCAAACAACGCGGACACGATGACACCGATGGCGGCGAAGATGGGGAACCATGTGCGCATGCCACTTCGTGCGTTCACGAGTATCTGGGTGTCTTTGGCAACTTGGATGAGGGAACCATCCGGAGCCACTACGGACAGCATGCGAAATTCGTGGTTGTCAATGGTGATCGTGCTGCGGTGAACGCGATGATCGGTGAGATTCAACGTCTTGTCAGCTTCGGTGACAGGGAGTTGTGGGTATTCGTTACGACCCAGAATTTGGCCACCAGGTAAGACCACCTGTGTAATGGCATCAACTTCGGTTTGCATGATTGCCTGGTTGGCGGGGCCACGCCCGAATGCTTCATTCCACGTAAAACCAGGTCGCGACACAATGTCGAGAATGCGAGAAGCACGTTGATTCAACGAAGTTTGCACCTGCTTCTCCAACTGTTGTGAAGCAATGCTGTATGCGCCGTAGCTCATGGCGGTGGCAAGCACAAGAACAAGTCCACCTGTAATCAATGCGAAACGTGTGCGCAGGTTCATGATTCTTTCACCGTGTATCCAACACCGCGAACGGTGTACACCAATCGACCTTCGCCGGCCTCTTCTGTCTTGCGTCGCAAGTACCCGATGTACACATCGAGTGACTTCGAACTTGTTTCAAAGTCGTAACCCCAAATGGCTTCATAAATGGTGTCGCGAGAAACCACGATGCCTGGTTGTTGCATGAGCAATTCAAGTAGATCAAATTCGGTTTTTGTCAACTGCAAATCACGCTCGCCGCGATGTGCTTCCCGTGTGAGTGAATTCAAAACAAGATCACCGACACGCAGAGTTGTGTTTGCAGATGTTGGTGCGTTGCGTCGCAACAATGCACGACAACGTGCGAGCAACTCGTCTACAACGAATGGCTTCACCAGGTAATCGTCTGCACCTGCATCAAGACCTGCAACACGGTCACCCACTTCAACGCGAGCTGTAAGCAAAAGAATGGGAGTAGACACTCCGCGATGTCGAGCCTCGCGACACACGGTGAGCCCGTCGGCGAACGGCATCATGACGTCCAGAACGGCAAGGTCGTATCGCTTCTGCGAGAGAGCCTCGAGCGCTGCCTGGCCATCGTTGACCGCAGTGACCTCGTAATTCTCCAGTTCCAGGACCCTCTGAACGGCCTTACGAACAGAGGGATCATCCTCGGCAATCAGTACTTTTCGGGTGTCCATGACGCCACGGTAGCCATGATTTATAAGGGTTTGCCGTACCTTGCACCGATTCTTGGAATGCTCTTACCTAACTCATGGATACTCCTTACCTAACAGCGTGAAAGTGGTGACCAGCCAGGAACACCTGGTGACAACCCACAACAAAGGAACCCCACAATGAAGAACAACTCCCGTTTCACAAAGATCGCAGTCGCGACCGGCCTCGTCGTATGCAGCGGCGCTGCCGTTCTCGGCCTCACCGGTTTTGCCAGCGCTCAGCAGGCACGCAGCAATGCAGCAGTGGTTGCAGCTGCCGACAACACCGATGCAGGTTCGAGCGCAGTAACAACAACTCAAGGCGCCGTCAGCGGCGCTGTTGGCGCAACGTCAATCGATGGCGCAGCAGTTGCGCCATTCGCTGAAGATGCAAACCGCCCCAACCCCGTTGCCACTGCCGCAAAGGCTTTGGGAATGACTGAAGCAGAACTCACCACCGAGTTGAAGGCCGGCAAGTCCATCGCAGATGTTGCAAAGGCAAAGAACGTGGATCTCGCAGATGTGAAGGCCGCATTGGTTGCAGAAATGAAGGCACACTTCGCAGAAGAAGTGAAGAGTGGCGAGCACACACAGGCTGAAGCAGACGCCAAGATGGCAGAGATCACCGCAAACATGGACAAGATGCTCACCACAGCCGGTTTGCCACAAGGCCGTGGTGGTCACGGTGGACCTGGCGGCATGCGCGGTCATGGCGGACCAAGCGCCGCTGATGTCGCAGCACTCGCCAAGGTGCTGAACCTCACCGAAGCTGAATTGCAGACACAGAGCCAGACCAAGTCGCTTGCTGACATTGCAAAGGCTCAGAACGTCGACATTGCAGACGTGAAGGCAGCAATCGTGAAGTCGTTCACCGCACACCTCGATGAAGAAGTGAAGTCCGGCGAGCACACACAAGCAGAGGCTGATCAGAAGCTTGCAGATTTCAAGGCCAACCTTGACAACATGGTGAACAACGTTCGCCCTGCAGGTGGCAAGGGTGGTCATGGCGGCCACGGTCCACACGGTGATCGCGACGGTGACGGCCCATTGGGTCAGTTGCAGGGCTCCGGCACCGCAACACCTTCTGGTGCAGCCCTTCAGTCAGGTTCATTTAACGCCTAACAATCAGTAGCCACGAGAGTGGCACGTTTTCCCCCAAGAGTTGCCGGGGTCCGACCTAGTCGGGCCCCGGTTTCTTTGTGTCTGACGAGTTCCATCAGCCCAACACCACGGGTGGTTCGCGCATCATGGACGCCGATGCACGTATTCGTATCAGGGCAATCGGAATGTTTACCAACCACAGCTTGAACGGTTGCGACAGAGACACCGTGACGATGCCGTTTGAATCCTCGTACACGGATGCAGAGGTGGAGGAGTGCTGCAACATTTCTTGCACGGCTTGTTGTGGTTCATTGGCGGTGACGGCCGCACGCACGGCGGATCGCGCCGTGTCGTTCAGCGCGAGAACATTGAGGCATGCGCCCAGCACGGCAAGAATGAGCAACACACAGAACATGAACAGCGGCAACACCAGCGCGAACTCGATGGTGGCTTGGCCATTATTGCTGTGGCGTTTCACTTGCGCGATTCAGAATGTCGCTGAAGATGGCATCGAAGAAACCGCCAATCTTTCCGGCTCCACCACCAGCGGTTGCCCACGCCAGAACCAAGAGAGCAATGACAGCTGCCACCAAAAGCACCAATGCGTATTCAGTGGTTGCCTGACCACGATCAGATGATGAAGAGCGAAATAAGAACATGAAGACTCCGAACTACGTGATTGGTGAGGGAAGGAACGAACCGAAGCGGGAGAGGTGGGCCAATAGGAGTGGTGCCACTACCAACAGACCGAATGACGGCAACACGCACAGCACCAATGGCAGCGACAGTTTTGTGGGTAGCTGTTGAACTCGAGTCTGAAAATGTGCCTCTTGGGTCTTGCGAGACTCGGCAGCCAACATGGCAGCTGTGCTGTGCACCGGAAGCCCGTCTGATTGTGCAGCCAACAAGGTGTGCGCCACCACCGAGTCAAACGGATGAGAGGAATGCACCATCTCATGCAATGCCTCGCCCAACGTGGCTCCTTGCGACACGGAATGGGCAATGCGTGCACCCAGTGGATTCACCCACGCCCACATGAGGCATGAATCAACGATGCTGTGACCTGACTGCACAGCCACGCACAGGGCATCTACAAGCGCGACGGACTCGGTGAGTGTGCGTGCATTGGTGGCATGGCGAATTACGCGCGATACCCACCATGCCCCCAATCGATTGAGAGCAAGGCCAAGTACAAGAACCATCATCATGGCGGGTGATGTGAAGGCGGAACGCATGTTGTGACTGAACGTGGCTGCAACAACGAGAACAGCGAAGGGCAACACCGTAAGAATGCGCATTGTCAATTGCGCTTGCGCAGTGGCGGTGACAACCGATTGTTGTGCATGGCGTTGACTACGCAGAATGTGTGCGGCGTGGTCGAGTGCGTGGGGTGCCAAACCACCATGTGTTGCGCACATGGCCACAAGAGTGGCTATTTCATTGGTTGATTGGCGCAAAACATGAAGTGCGGCATCGACAGCCACGTCACTGTGTAACTGGGAATACAAATGGGTCCATGGTGGCTCGGACGGCAACATGTGCAGGTGTTCCACCAATGCGTCGCGAGTAGATGTCTGGCGACGAAGGGAGCGAGCCAAAGCATCAAAGAATTCTTCGGGAAGATGAGGTGATGTGGAGTGTGTGGTGATGGACGTTCCATGTTCACGCGGAACGGTGCGTTGGCGAGTACAGAGTGTGTCGGCTACTCGAAACACCCGAGGCGTGAGAAACCACATGCACGCCGCCACCACCCACAGAAACAGCACAACGTTAAACATGCAGGGTTTCTGAATACATAGTGCGAACATTGCCATCGCGCAGATCCACAATGTCCGCAATGCGTCGACGTTGTTGCGTGCGTTCCACATGCACCACCACATCAACGGCAGAACGCACCAGAAGACCCACGCTGTCTGGTGTCCATTGAGGTGTGTCTCGCAGAACGATGGAGCTGAGGCGTTGCACTGCATCTGATGCTGAGTTTGCATGCACGGTGGCCCAACAGCCTCGGTGCCCCGAACTCATGGCCAACAACATGTCAATTGCCTCGGCACCACGTACTTCACCCACCACCAATCGATCCGGACGCAGCCGCAACGACGCACGTACCAAATGTTGCAGTGTGACGGCACCAACTCCTTCCGTATTGGCGGGTCGCGTTTGCAGGCGAACGATGTGTGGGTGAGCCATGCGCAGTTCGGCAGTGTCCTCTGCACACACGATGCGTTCATTGGCGGGCAGAGTGTGAATGACAGCGGAGAGCAATGATGTCTTGCCAGATGATGTTGCTCCGGATACCAGCACGTTCAGTTTTTGGGCAATGAGCGAACGCACCACCGCAACGCAATGAGAGGGGCCAAATGCGGTGAGTGGGAACAATCGTTTGGAGAATTTGCGAATGGCAATGGTGGTGCCGTCCACCGCAATGGGCGCGATGACCACACACGCGCGTGAGCCATCGTGTAGGCGCGCATCGAGAACTGGTGACATGAGGTCAACGCGGCGCCCCGATGCACGAGCAATGCGTTCGACACACAATTCCAATTCATTGGGGGTGAGGGATCCCGCACGCAGAATGCCGCGCGCGGTTTCCACGTAGATGTGTTCCCCCGACACCACCATCACTTCGGTGACGTCCTCTTGGTCCAGGTAGTGCTGTAGAGGCCCCAAAGTGAGGTGCATCACACCTCCGGAAAGATGTTGCCGAACAATTGCTCCACGCGCGACGGCAACAAACCTGCATCAACACTGCGCGAGATGGAAGGGTTGAACGGAACTTCTGCAAACGTGGGTACTCCGAGGACGTGACTCACATCGTTCACCGTGAGGGCGCGTGACTCTTCACGAATCACCACCACATTGTGAGGCTTTGGTAAGTGCGTGGCTCGTCGCAATGAGAGATAACACGGGCGCGTCACCATGGTGACCGTGCGTACGGCATCGCGCACCTCTTGCGGAACGTATGTGATGCCAGCATCAATCACAACGGTGTGGGGAAGTGACTGAATGGCTTCTGCCAGTTGGAGCCATCGTGGCTGCCCTTCCACGAATTTCGAGCCACGGTGCACCACCACCAATCCGTTCACCAATGGTGTCCCGGATTTCACCAGCGTTTCCGCGTCACCTTCGTTGTGCTCACTGAGCCAATCGTTGATGCCAGGTGACGATGGTTCCACCATGCCGAGAACAGCGGGAATATCACCACATAGGTCGAACAGGACGGTGTTGGTGCCACGAGCCGCCGACATGAGTGCAAAGGCTGCCGTTGTGACAGTGGTGCAGTTGCCGCCTTTGGGCGACATGAAAAGTGTGGACATAAGGCCTCCTTGTTGTGGGAGGCCGATGTGTACGGCGAAAAAATTTGTGCGGAATTAGCGACGAATCTCGTTGCGCAAAGGTTGGTGGGAAAGGAACTTGGCCAAGTTCTCCACGAACATGTCTTCGCTACGCAATGCGGCTTTTGGAGATGCACCAGAGCTGTGCGGCGTGATGATCACATTCTTCATGTTCCACAGTGGTGATTCCGGGGGTAATGGTTCGGTAGCGAAAACATCGAGGGCGGCACCTGCAAGATGGTGAGAGTTCAGCGCATCAATGAGTGCCACTTCATCCACCAATTCTCCGCGACCCACGTTCACGAAATGTGCACCTGGCTTCATGGCCGCAAACGTTGCTGCATCGAACAGGTTTCGTGTTTCATCGGCCAACGGAAGTGCCACCGCCACCCAATCGGCACGACCCAGCACATCGTTTAACGCATCGAACGAATAGGTGGTGCATGGCTCGTTGCCAGTGGGTGTGCGACGGATACCTTCCACCTGCATGTTGAGTGCCACTCCCAAACGCGCAATTTCCTCGCCAATAGGGCCCATGCCGATGACGGCAAGTCGTGCACCATCGAGCTCCACCAGGTTGTGACGTTGCCATTCCTTCTTGTCCTGGTGCTCGAACCATGCACGTGCGTTTCTGCTGAGCGCGAGCATGTACAAAATGGCGGTTTGAGCAATAGGGGAGGCAGTTGCACCCGATGAGTTGGTGAGGCGTACACCGCGTTCCATGAGGTCAATGAAGAACGGGCTGTCCACGCCTGCAGAAAACGTGTGGTACCACTGCAACGCCGATGCCTTCATGGTGGACAAGACGAAACCTCGTGAGCGTTCCGGCCACACGTCTTGCGAAAAGAATGCGATGGTGACGCGGTTCATGATGTCGTCAGCCACGGGCTCTTCACCCTCGTACACGATCACTTCCATGTTGGGAGCAATGGCGCGAATTTCTTCGCTGTGGCGACCCCACACGTTGTCGCTGATGAGAAGAACGTGCGCAGAGTCAGTGGCCATTGCCACACTTTAGAGACACGGCGCGATGGGCGCATTACCGTTGGAGTGTGCGCGTGTTTCTTGCGATGATTTCGGCCTTGACGTTTGCGCCGCAGCACATGGGTTCTGGCGATGCAGTGCAGCCACGCAATACCCAATCAGTGATTGAGTCGATCTCTCCGGAACTGCCCGACGATGTGCATGTCAGCATTGTCGGCTCCGATACGTACGTGCGTGTGCAGTCGCATTCACATGAGATTCAAGTGTTGGGATACGAGGGAGAACCGTACTTGCGCATCACCAAGGACGGTGTGGTGCAGGTGAACGACTCGTCACAGACCACCGTTCTCAACAGCGACAGATACGGATCGGTCGACCTCAGCAATTTCAAGAAGTCGTCCATTCCGAAGTGGCGCACCATTGCCACCAACGGCGATGCGATGTGGCACGACCACCGTTCGCATTGGATGAGCCCCATCAAGCCGGGCGTGATTGACGACCAGGGCACCGTGTTGCGTTGGGTGATTCCGATGTATGTGGACGGAACGGTGACCAACATTCACGGCACGCTGTATCTGCAGTCGTCTGCTTCGGCGTTGTGGTGGGTGTTCGTTTTCGTTGTCGGTGCCCTCAGTGCCTGGTTGGCGACAAAGAAGTATGTGGCATTGAAAATCGGGTTGCTCATGATGGCGGCATTGGGAACGTTGGTGGGCATATTGGAGTATCTGGGTCTTCCAGACGGTGCGCGAATCACGCCGATTTTGTTGATGTTTTCTGTAGGAGCGACGCTTCTGTGCGGCGCAGCCATCATTGGGCCACGTTGGAACATGAAGACCCACGTGGCGGCAGCACTCATGGCAGGCGCCGGTGGTGCGTTGTGCGTTGCGGTGTGGTTGTGCAGCAATCAAATTCGTGCGGCGTACATACCCGGACTCACCGCACCGTGGACAGCACGGATCACATTGACAGCAATGGCGGGTGTGGGTGTTGTGGCAATCGTGGATGCGTACATGCGCATCGCGCGAGGCTCAGACGGAGAGTAGGTCGCGGGCGCCTGTGTCGGAGGAGGGGTGACGCAACTTGCTCATGGCACGTGCTTCGATTTGACGAATACGTTCACGAGTGAGTTGGAAGTGTTCGCCCACTTCTTCAAGTGTGCGACCTTCACCGCTTCCGTCGAGACCGAAACGCAAACGCAAGATCTCACGCTCACGCTCATCGAGTGGAGCCAACAATCGCTGAATCTCCTCTGGCAACAATGCGGTGGCCGCCACTTCAAAGGGTGATTCGGCGGAACGGTCTTCCACCACGTCACCCAACTCGGCATCGCCATCTTCACGAAGAGGTTCTGACAAAGAGAGAGGCTCGGCAGCGAAGCGCAGTGCCTCGGTGACCTTGTCTTCTGGCATCTCCACTTCCTTCGCCAATTCGGCGAGGGTGGCGGGACGACCAAACTTCAACTCAAGGCGCGAGCGTGCCTTCTGCAAGCGTGCCAATGTGTCGCCAGCGTGGACCGGCAGACGAATGGTGCGACCGGTGTTGGCAATACCGCGGGTAATTGCCTGACGAATCCACCATGTTGCATATGTGGAGAATTTGAAACCCTTGCGCCAGTCGAACTTTTCAACCGCGTGCATGAGGCCAAGGTTGCCCTCTTGAATGAGGTCGAGAAGGGGAAGGCCCGATGCCTGGTACTTCTTGGCGATGGACACCACAAGGCGAAGGTTTGACTGCACGAATGCGCGCTCTGCGATTTCACCCTCACGTGCGGCCTTGCGAAGTTCGCGGCGCTTGGTGGGTGTGAGAGTGGCGGAATTTGCCATCTCTTCATTGGCGAGCTTGCCGGCTTCGATGGCCTTGGCAAGACGCACTTCGTCGTCCTTGGTGAGCAGTGTGTACTGACCGATGTCGGTGAGATAGAGACGAACAAGGTCCTCTTCGTCGCGGTCAATGCGATCCTTTGCCACCTTAAAACCTCACCTCAACTAAACGATTCGAACACCCATGCGGGGCGAATACTGGCAGGATACCGAGCCCTCCAAGCACCGCCACAGCCGAAGGCGAATCTGTTGATTCTTGAGAAATATTTACGTGTCTGACGGTGGCGTCTGCCTGTGGATAGTTATGGTGTGGATATGGCTAATCCATTGCTGAATGACAAGGCCATGGGCCTTGGCAACCTTGATCAACGCTCCAACACGTGGGCACCACCCACCGCTCCCATTCCGGCGTCAAACGACACCGTTTCGCGTTGGGATGGCGGAATTATGACGGTTTCGGGCACTGCCACTGCCACCATCACTTTGCTGATGTTGATTCTTGCATCGGCAACCGCAACGTGGATTTCCATTGATGCACCCGTTGCAGGCGAGATGGTGAAGTTACCCACAGGCTGGGTTATTGGCGGAGTGATTGTCGGCCTCGTCGCAGTGCTGGTGGCCAGCTTCAAGCAACACCTTGCACGCATTGCAGCACCTATTTACGCACTTGCCGAAGGTGTGGTGCTCGGTGCCATCAGCCGTGCGTATTCAGAGCAGTACCAAGGAATCGTGGTGCAGGCAGTGGGTGCAACATTGGGCGTGTTCGTGGTGATGTTGCTCATGTACCGCAGCGGCATGGTACGAGTGAACGACAAGTATCGCCGCGTGGTGATGGGCGCAATGATGGGCCTCATGGGTTTCTACCTGGTGAGTTTCATTCTCGGCATGTTCGGCTCCATGCCATCGTTCATTCACGATGCAAGCCCCATGGGAATTCTGTTCAGCATTTTTGTAGCGGGTCTTGCTGCTTCGAACCTGGCAATTGATTTCGACATGATTGAACGAGGCGCAGCAAACAAACTGCCCGCTCACATGGAATGGTTCTGCGCACTGGGCGTCACCGTCACATTGGTGTGGCTGTACCTGGAAATTCTGCGCTTGTTGTCCAAACTGCGTGAACGCTAAGAAACAGTCGCGCGAGCGTTGATTACGCGGGGTTACGGCGCGCCGTGGGGTGTGTTTCCAGCAACACAGCACTGAGTGGCTCGCCGGTGACCTCGTCGGTCCAATAGGTGCCATCGTCCAAGCGAGCCAACGCAGTGTCGACTCCGGCCAGTTCGGTTTCAATGGCGTCGAGATCAAGCGGTTCCACGTGCCCACCTTATGCGCTTCGGTTCGCAGTGACCGAATGCAGATAGCCTGCTCCGCATGAGTTTGCCATTTCCTCCACTTGACGGTTCAGCCCCAAAGACGCAGAAGTTTCCTGAAGCTCCTGAAATGGGTATCGATCCCAGCAAGCGCTACACCGCAACAATGGAGACGTCCATGGGCACCATGGTGATTGCGCTCGACGCAATCAACGCGCCACGCACGGTCAACAACTTCGTGTATCTCGCTTCGTACCACTACTACGACGGCATCATTTTCCACCGCATCATCAACCAGTTCATGTGCCAAGGCGGCGACCCCACCGGTACCGGCATGGGCGGTCCTGGTTATCGCTTCGGAGACGAGTTGCCCAAGCCTGGCCAGTATCAAATTGGTTCCGTGGCAATGGCAAACGCAGGCCCGAACACCAATGGTTCACAGTTCTTCATTGTCAGCGGACCGCACGGTGTTGGATTGCCACCGCAGTACGCATTGTTCGGCCAAGTGGTGAAGGGTCTCGACGTTGTCGACGCAATGCAAAAGGTTGCAACTGGTCGCAACGACCGACCCAATGAAGACGTGGTGATCAACAGCGTCACCATCACCGTTGCCGACTGATATTTCGCTTGCTTCAGCTCGGCGCATAGCGCTGGCTGCACAAGGCTTTGCTACACCACGCCCCACAGGGCGAGTAGACCGACGACACCTACGCAAGGTGTTGGATTCTGTTGGCCTGATTCAAATTGATTCCGTCAACGTGCTGGTGCGCAGTCAAGAACTGCCACTGTTCTCACGATTAGGAAATCACCCGCGCACATTGATTCCCGATGCAACGGATGCCGGGGAGTTGTTTGAGTATTGGTGCCACGAAGCATCGCACCTTCCTGTTTCCATGC
>JALQYL010000033.1 GCA_023254135.1 Ilumatobacteraceae bacterium
AGTATGCACCGGTGGCGAGACCCACCAACAAGGCCAGTGCAAATTCACGAAGCGCCACTGCTCCGAATACTCCGGCACCCAACACCAAGAGACTGAGCACAGGAAGAACCGCCGCCAAGGTGGTGTTGAGTGAGCGCATGAGAACCTGGTTCATGGAAACGTTCACGATGTCTCCGTACGAGACGCGAGATCCAGCGAAATGCTTGTCATTGTCGCGCACCTTGTCGAACACCACGATGGTGTCATACAACGAGAAACCAAGAATGGTGAGGAACGCCACCACCGTTGCAGGAGTGACTTCGAGACCAAGAACCGAATAAACGCCGACACTGATGCCCACGTCATGCACAACAGCAGCGATAGCCGAGACGGCCATGCGCCATTCCTTGAACTGGTACCAAATGTAAGCGGACACCGCGAGCAAAAAGATGAACAATGCCTTGAGTGCCTTCATGGTGATGGAACGCCCCCATGTGGAACTGACAGTTGACACACTGACGTCGTTCACCTTCGACTTCGAAACCGTGGCAAATTCCTTCTGAAGTTTCGTCACTGTCGCTGCAGGCATGTCTCCCAGTTGCACGCGAATGCGCTGAGAACTACCTGAACTGAGTGTTTGAACTTTTGCGTTGGCAGATTCGACCTTGACGGTCTTCATGGCTTCCTCAGCCTTGGCGATGGTCATCCCGGAAGTCACCGGAATCTCAAATGCCACACCACCCTTGAAGTCGATGCCGAGGTTGAGCCCCTGCACGAACAACGATGCCACGGTGACAACCAACAGGATTCCGGACAATGCAAATCCAACGTTGCGTCGTCCGTAGAAGTTCACGGTGGTTTGACCACGGAACAAACGTGTCATACGGCCGGCCATTATGCGACTCCCTCGGTTGAGACGGTGCGCGAGATTCCCAAGACGCGACCCTTGTTGAACATTTTGGTGCGAGCCAACAGCAACACCGCAGGACGTGTGAAGAAGTAGGAGACCACGATGTCAGACAGAGTGGAAAGCCCCAAGAAGAAAGCAAAACCACGAACGGATCCAACCGTGAGCCACCAGAGGATGACTGCACCCAGGAGAGACACGATGTCTGCAGTGAGAATGGTGCGCCATGCGTTCTCGAATCCGCGAGCGGCTGAATTTCGCAGTGTGCGCCCGGCCGCAACATCATCCTTCAGTTTCTCGAAGAACACCACGTACGAGTCCACCGTGACACCAATGGACACGATGATTCCTGCCACGCCCGAAAGGGTGAGGGCCAATCCATTGGTCTTTGACAGCCAGGAAATGATGCTCCAGAGCAAGAGACCCGATACCGAGATACCACCAATGACGACCAACGCGATGAGTCGGTAATAGAACACCAGGAACATCAGCACGAGCAACACGCCAATGAGGCCCGAGACAATTGCCGCATGGAGGGAATCCTTACCCAATGAGGCAGACACGGTCTGAACGGTGGGGGTATCGAATTTCACGGGTACAGCACCAAACTGCAGAACACGAGCAAGTTCGGTGGCTTCTTTCTGAGTGAAGTTGCCGGTGATTTGAACACTGCCCTGGTCGAAACTGGGAACTTGCACCACCGGTGCAGAAATCACTTCGCCGTCGAGGCTGATGGCAATTTGCTTCGTGGGGCAATCTGTTCCACCTGCGTAGCACTTTGCGGCGAGCGCATTCCACAGGTCGGCGCCGTCTGCACCACTGCGCAAGTTGGCAGCCACGGCCCAGGCGCCAGCATTGACTTGTGCCGAGGCGTCATTTTTGAATACTTCACCAGTGGCGCCAGATGGACCCAGCAAGTACAGCAGTCCGTCCTTACGACCGGGGTAAATGGTTTGACCAGGGGCAAGACCCGTGGTGGGGTCGGTACCGGGAACCGTGGTGGACGTGGTGGAGGTACTGGCTGCAGAGTGGCGAGCACTACCCACGCCACCCGAAGGTTGAGCAAGTGTGGTGCTCGGAGATGACGAAACGGTTGTGGTGGTGGCACCCTTCACCGTTGTGGTGGTGGCGCCAGGCTTCAACGTTGTTGTTGGTGTGGCATTGGGATTCTGCGCCATCTTGAGCACGGGACGCATTTCCACCGAACCCGTACGACCAATGAGGTCGAGTGCTTGTTGCTGATCCTTCACACCGGGAAGGTTGACCACAACGGTCTTGCCCTGGCGGATGATTTCTGGTTCAGCGACACCAATGGAGTCAACACGTTGACGAATGATGTCAACAGCCACGGTGAGTGCCGCTTCATCAAAGTCTCCAACGGGAGTCATGGTGACCGACGCACCACCTTGCAGGTCGAGACCGAGCGATGGCTTGTTGTGTGCAACGGTGTTGCCCACAAAAAGGCCGATTGCCAATACGACGATGGCAACGAGAGAGATGACAAGACGACGAATCATTACGACTTACTTACTGTCAGGTGTGCTTGATGGCTGATTGATCTTGCGGGCGATGGCTGAACGGGTGACTCGCACCTCGATGCGCTCGGAGCCATGTCCGTCGGCGATGTCGACCCACACGATGTCGCCCTCAAGTGCCGACACAAATCCGAAGATGCCTGAATTGAGCAGAACCTCGTCGCCCTCGACAATGGAGGACTGCAGAGCGGCAGCTTCCTTCACGCGCTTGCGCTGCGGACGAAGGAGGAGGAAGTACATGGCGCCGAAAATGGCACCGAAGAAGAACAGGGTGAACAGAGGGTTCCCGTTGTTCTTGGTGGTGGATGTTGCGGCGAGAAGAAAAGCAATCACGGTGGGCAATCCTAGCCAGCCACTACTTCATTGGACCTTCTCCCCTGCTAGCCCCAGATGTCGAGAATGTCCTTGCGAAAGGCCTGAAAAGACTGGTTTGCAATCGCTTCGCGCATCTTGGCCATGAGCGAGATGGTCCATGCCACGTTGTGCACCGACACCAACCGTGCCGCAGTGGGCTCTCCCACCTGGGTGAGGTGGCGCAGATATCCGCGACTATGCGAAGTACACACCCAACACGAGCATGCGGGGTCGAGCGGATCATCGGAGTCGGCGTACTTCGCATTCTTGATGTGCACTTTGCCCACCGAGGTGAGCGCAGTGCCGTGACGACCCAATCGCGTCTGCATGACACAGTCGAATTGATCCACCCCGAGTCCCACGGCTTCCACCAATGAAGCAGGGTCGCCAACGCCCATCAGATACCTCGGCTGATCGAGAGGGATCTCGCCGATGCACGCTGCGATGGATTCCACCATCTCGGCGCGCGTCTCTCCCACCGACAATCCACCAATGGCATATCCGTCGAAGCCCACCTCTGCAGTGCGTCGCGCACTCTCGGCACGCATGGCTGCATCGGTGCCGCCTTGCACAATGCCGAAGAGTGACTGATCTTCTCGATGATGAGCAGCCTTTGCACGAATGGCCCACGCGTTGGTGCGCTCGAGAGCGAGACGCACTACATGCGGTTCTGCAGGCAACGAAGTACACACATCGAGCACCATTTGTATGTCTGCGCCCAACTTCTCTTGCGTCTCCACCGCAATCTCCGGAGTGAAACGATGCATGGACCCGTCGTACGTGGATTTGAAGGTGACACCATCATCATCCACTTTGGGGTCCAGTGAAAACACCTGGAATCCGCCTGAGTCGGTGAGAGTGAGCCCGTCCCACCCTGCAAATTTCCCGAGGCCGCCGAAACGTTGCACCACATCTGCACCCGGGCGCAGCATGAGGTGATACGTGTTTCCCAACACGATGCGCGCACCCAGATCTGCATAGTCACGTGCACTGAGATACTTGATGGCACCACGCGTACCCACGGGCATGAAGCACGGCGTCTCATAAGAGCCTCGATGCGTTGTAGCAACTCCGGTACGAGCATCTCCGTCGCGGGCAGTGATATCAAGAGAAACCTTGTACACGACTACTTCCCTTCTCTTTCAATGAACATTGCATCGCCGAATGAGAGAAAGCGGTACTTCTCCTCAATGGCCGATGCATACAGTTCGCGCCACTTTGCGCCGATGAATGATTCCACCATCAACAGCAAGGAGGTTCGAGGCAAATGAAAATTAGTGAGCATGGCATCGACGATTTTCCACTCATAACCAGGCGTAATGAACAAGTTGGTGCGTCCAGATAGCTCGCCTCTGGTGAGCGCCGATTCCAGCGCACGGGTAGCTGTGGTGCCCACGGCAATGACACGATCAGCAGTTCCACACGTATCCAGCACCTCTTGCGACACGTTGTAGTACTCCGTGTGGATGACATGGTCCAACGGGTTCTCCGCAGAAATCGGCTTGAACGTGTCGAGACCCACGATGAGCTCCACATGCACCACTTTCACACCTTTTGCCTCAATGCGAGCCAACAGCTCTGGCGTGAAATGCAAACCAGCCGTTGGCGCAGCCGCACTTGCGGCACGACGCGCATAAATGGTTTGGTATCGCTCCTTGTCCGTGAGGGAGCCTCGGATGTACGGAGGCAATGGCATGGTGCCGATGCGTTGCAACAATCCCATCGGGTCGTCGTCAAGAATCTCCACATTGAAGGTGTCACCCGATTCGGTGCGAGCACCGATGCGCACCACACGTTTACCGAAGTACTCGAGAATCTCGCCCTCTTTCAGTTTGCGGGCAGGCTTCACCATGGCTTCCCAGTGGCGATGATCTTCAGACTTTTGCTCGAGCAACAAAACTTCTGCCGCTCCCCCGGTGCGCCGCTGCAAATGAATGCGCGCAGGCAATACGCGCGTGTCGTTCACTACCAACACATCGCCTGGGCCAACCAACGAGTCAAAGTCGCTCACGTGCAGATGTTGCACTTCCGCTTGACTGGTGCTCACCAGTAGTCGCGCGGAATCACGGGGCTCCACGGGCTTTTGTGCAATCAGCTCCTCGGGCAGCTCGTAATCAATGTCTGAAAGTTGCACGCACCAAGGCTACGGGTTGCCAAGGTGGGAACGTGCGGCATCCATGGCGATGCGACCACGTGGCGTGCGAGCAATGAGTCCTTTTTGAATCAGGAATGGCTCGTACACGTCTTCCACAGTTTCTGGTTGCTCACCAACCGCGATCGCCAACGTGGTGAGACCCACCGGTCCACCATCGAATTGTTCGCACAAACTTCGCAAAATTGCACGGTCAACTTTGTCGAGCCCCAACTCGTCAACGCCGAAAACGCGTAGAGCTTCCAGAGCCGTTTCTGTGTCAATGTGCCCATTGGAGCGAACCTCTGCGAAGTCACGCACGCGTCGAAGCAATCGATTCGCAATTCGAGGGGTGCCACGGCTGCGACGCGCGATGTGCTGCGCTGCCTCACCGTTGAGCGGAACATCGAGAATGCGCGATGCTCGCCGCACGATGGAATCAAGTTCGTCATCGTCGTAGTAATCAAGACGCGCCACCAGTCCGAAACGATCGCGCAGTGGCCCCGTGATCATGCCCGTGCGCGTAGTGGCACCAATGAGTGTGAAGCGAGGCAATGTGAGGCGAATGGAACTGGCGGCTGGACCCTTGCCCACCACAATGTCGATCTGGAAATCCTCCATGGCTGGATACAGGATTTCTTCCACCGAACGAGAGAGGCGATGGATCTCGTCGATGAAGAGAACGTCGCCTTCCTGCAACTTCGTGAGAATGGCCGCAAGATCACCGGCACGTTCCAACGCGGGTCCGCTCGTGACATGCAATGCCACTCCCATTTCAATGGCAACGATGCTGGCCATGGTTGTTTTGCCGAGACCAGGTGGCCCTGCCAACAAGATGTGATCGGCCGCTTGTCCACGCTGCTTGGCCGCACCCAACACGATGTCGAGGTGTTCTTTCAGTTCACGTTGACCAACGAATTCATCGAGGGCACGTGGGCGCAAACCCGCCTCTTCACCCATCTCCCTGTCGTTGGCGACAGCGGGTTCAAGAAATTCATCACGCACGGCGGGCCCCCAACAGTGCAAGCGCATCGCGCAACATGGATTCGGAATCTCCACCCGCTTGCAGTTGTCGCATGGCATCACGAATTTCTTCGGGTGCATATCCGAGTGCGGTGAGTGCTTCTCTCACGTCTGCAGCAGCTGACTGCACCGACTCGCCACTGGAAGAGTCGGCGATGCCTTCGAGATGCAATCGAGATTTGAGTTCCACCATGAGTCGTTCAGCCGTTTTTTTACCGACACCCGGCACAACCGTGAGGGCGGCAATGTCACCCGACGACACGATGGTGATGAGAGCAGTGGGCGAATAGGTGGACAAGATGGCCATGGCCATGGCGGGGCCAATGCCGTGCGTTGCAATGAGAACGTTGAAGGTGTCGCGTTCGGTGCGTGACACGAAACCGAACAGAGTTTGTGCATCTTCACGAATGTGATGATGAATGTGTAGGAACGCGGAAACAGATGGTTCCAGTTCTGCGAACGTGGAGGTGGTGACGGAACACAGGTACCCAACTCCACTCACTTCCAACAGCACGGTGGACGGAGTAAAGCGCTCGAGCACAACGCCACGCAGACTTCCGATCATCGAGCACTCCGAGCAATAGCGGCATCCCGTGATGCGATGAAAGGGGCCATGGAACAGTGACACAGCGCAATGGCCGCGGCGTCGGCGGCGTCGGCCGGTTTGGGAACGGATTCGAGACCCAAACGTTGTTGCACCATGACACCGATTTGTTCTTTTGTGGCACTTCCCCATCCGGCCACTGTGTTCTTCACTGCCGACGGTGTGTACTGAGCGACTTCGCACCCAGCACGCGAAGCCAATGCCAAGACAATTCCGCTGGCTTGACCCACTCCCATGGCGGTGCGCACGTTGTTCTGGAAGAACACCTGCTCAATGGCCACCGCATGCGGTGTGAACTCGGCCAGAAGCTGTTCCACTTCGCCGTGCAGCTCGGCCAATCGTTCGTGAATGGGGTTGGTGGCCGGAGTTCGAATAACACCAATGGCCAGCGCCCGAATGTTCTGAGCCGAGGTCATCTCGAGAACGGCGTACCCGCAACGGGTGAGACCAGGGTCAACGCCGAGCACCACGCGTGCCTCTGGGGAGCCCTGACCGAACATATGTTTGATTGTATCGGGGAGAGTCCCGACCATCGGGGAATGTCAGCGGGCTGCTTGAACTGCTTCCACCAACTCGTCCACCGAGCGGAATGTCAGGCCCGCAATGGCGCGATGGGCATAGCGAATGATGCCCTGGGCATCCACCACGAACACGCTGCGACGAGGAAACCCGAGCGGACCAACCGTGCCGTAGAGATTGGCCACTGACTTGTCCGTGTCGGCCAACAATGGGAATTTGAATCCATGCTTGGCGGCAAATTGTTCGTGGCTTTCCATGTCTTGCGCCGAGATGGCGAGCACCTGTGCTCCCACATTTTCAAACGCCGACAATTCGTTGTTGTACGAATTCAATTGCTTGGTGCACACAGGAGTGTCATCGCCCGGGTAGAACACCACCACCACGGTTTGCCCTTTGAATTGCGACAAGGTGTACGTGCGACCGCCCGTGCCGGGCAATGTGAACTCTGGTGCAACGTCACCCACGCCAACAGTCATCAGCCAAGCTCCTGCATCAGTGATTCATCGATATCGAAATTGGAGTACACGTCCTGGACATCATCGTTGTCCTCGAGCATGTCCATGATCTTCAGAATGTTCTTGGCGTCATCTGCGCTGGTGACTTCAATAACGGTGGACGACACCATTGTTGACTCTGCGCTCTGCACTTCTATGCCGGCGCCCACCAATGCCTCTTGTACGTCGTACACCACGGACGGGTCACTGAGAACCTTCCATGCATCGCCGTCTCGCTCAATGTCGTCGGCACCGGCTTCGAGCGCAGCGGTCATCACAGTGTCCTCGTCGAGCGAGCCTGCCACGTAAATGACACCTCGTCGAGAGAATTGCCAACCAACTGCGCCGGGTTCCGCCATGGCACCGCCGAACTTCGAGAATGCATTGCGCACATCGGATGCCGTGCGGTTGCGATTGTCGGTGAGCACATCGACAAGCATTGCAACACCACCTGGTGCGTATCCCTCGTAGGTGATGGATTCGTAGTTCGCTCCGTCATCGACTCCAGTACCGCGCTTGATGGCACGATCGATGGCGTCTTTGGTCATCTGCGCTTGCTTTGCCTTTTGCACGATGGTGCGCAGAGGCGCGTTGGTGTCGATATCTCCGCCACCTTTTGCCGCCACTTCAATTTGACGTGCGAGTTTTGCAAAGAGCTTGCCGCGAGCTTTGTCAGCTGCGCCCTTCTTGTGTTTGATGGTTGCCCATTTGGAGTGGCCCGACATGGCTACACCTTTCTCATGTTCGACACGGTGGTTACAAAGTACTCATGCAGACGGGCATCGCCCGTCAATTCAGGATGGAATGAAGCCGCCAGCACATTTCCTTGGCGTACCAGAACAGGTTCCTCGCCCAAGGTGCCGATGACTTCGACGTTGGCGCCCACTCGCTCGATGCGAGGAGCACGAATGAAAACACCATGGAATTCACCGATGGGTGTGGAAATGGATGATTCAAAGGAGTCCACCTGGCGACCGAATGCATTTCGGCGCACCGAAATATCGATGGCAGAGAAGCTGTGTTGATCACTGCGTCCGTCGAGAATTTCCGATGCCAGAAGGATCATTCCGGCACACGTGCCGAATGTGGGCATACCCGCAGACAGTCGGTTCGCAATTGCAGGAAACAACCCCGACGACTCGAGGAGTTGCGACATGGTGCTGGACTCCCCGCCCGGCATGAGCAATGCCTGCACCGATTCAAGTTGTGCCGGTGAACGTACCTCTACTGGTTCAACACCAACAGAAGCCAAGCACTCACAATGTGCGGCAAATGCCCCTTGAAGAGCAAGAACTCCGATTCGCAGATTCACCCGGAGGCCTCGCATTCATGTGGAAGCGACTTCTTACCAACCGCGCTGCGCGAAGCGCTGCGTTTGGTTGATCTCATCCATGTTGATGCCGGTCATGGGCGCACCAAGTCCGCGGCTCACGCGAACAAGCACTTCTGGATCGCGGAAGTGCGTAGTGGCTTCAACGATTGCCTTGGCACGAGGTGCTGGGTCATCGCTCTTGAAGATTCCCGAACCCACGAACACGGCTTCTGCGCCCAACTGCATGGCCAAAGCGGCGTCTGCTGGTGTGGCGATGCCGCCTGCACAGAAAATGGGCACAGGGAACTTTCCGGTCTCGGCAATTTCTTGCACCAAAGGAAGTGGGGCCTGCAATTGCTTTGCCCATTCGAAAAGTTCCGCTTCGTCGGCCTGCGTGATCTTGCGAATGTCGCCGAGAATGGAACGCAAGTGACGAACCGCTTCCACAATGTCGCCGGTTCCTGCTTCACCCTTCGAACGGATCATGCATGCACCTTCGGAAACTCGACGCAACGCTTCACCCAAATTGGTGGCGCCACATACGAACGGAACAGTAAAAGCAAACTTGTCGATGTGGTGCTTCTCATCGGCTGGAGTGAGAACTTCTGATTCATCGATGAAATCAACACCGAGTGCCTGAATGATTTGCGCCTCCACGAAGTGGCCGATACGCACTTTTGCCATCACAGGAATATGAACGGCCGCCTGGATGCCTTCGATCATTGATGGGTCGGACATACGAGACACACCACCATCGCGACGGATGTCGGCGGGCACACGCTCGAGTGCCATCACGGCACACGCGCCGGCATCTTCGGCAATCTTTGCCTGCTCTGCGTTGACGACGTCCATGATGACGCCACCCTTCAGCATTTCTGCAAGACCGCGCTTCACGCGTTGAGTGCCGACGGAAGATCCGGGGGTTGAATTCATGGGTCACATGGTACCGAGGGCGTTGCAAGTCACCCCGGGCGAATTATGTCTCAGGTAGCGGGCCACGCCACCTTTGCAGGGTCCACGCCTGGATTAACGGGGGCCACCGAGTTCTTGAAGGCCACCTCTACCCACGTGCGACCTGGCGTCATACGCACCACGGCACCACTGGAGTCGGTCAAAGTAAATGGCTGCAATCGGTCGGCACGTGTCCAGTTGACCGCAATGACCCCACCATCGGTGAGCACGAAACCAGTTCCCTTGCCCACCGTAAGAGCGTTGGGACTCTTGCGGTCGGCCTTGCTGCGCACGTACGTGCAGTACAGGACCACCACATTCTTGGCATTCACTTGCCCATCGTCGGTCATGCTGGGTTCGAGAACGCGCTTGGTGTTCTCCACCGAGCGAACGAAGTTGCCGGTGGCTGCGTCCCACTTCCAATACACGCGCACGTTGTACATGGACACCTTGGCGCCATCGATGGCAGCAGATGTTGCGGGCTTTGCATCGCTGTCGGAGCGGTACGTGAACTGCTGTGGGGGTGGACCAGCATCTGCCTTGGCCAATGTCCACAAGTTCGATGTCTTTGCATACAGATTGTGCGGCGCCTTGCGATCCTTGGAGCGGTAGTACCCACCCTTGCCGCGCGATGCGCTGTAGCCCACGTTGTTGAAGTCGCTGGCGTTGATGGCCTTGGTAACGCGGTAGTTACCGCCGCTCCAACAGAACATGGGCTTGTTCAATGAACCCAACATGTCGATGTCCTGTGTGCGACCACTACGCAACGGACCAACGGGATCGCTGCCCTGACTGTGGAACACTGCCGCAAAACGAGTGAGTGCTTCCACGTTCTCTTCAAACACGATGTCGGCCTTATTGAGACCAGTTTGTGGACGAGCCTGCGGGTGATTGTCGATCTTGCACGCGATAGCGGGTCGAGCAGCTGCCGCTGGATCAGAAACTGGTGTGCCCAGAAGCGGATACACATTTGCGGGCACAGACGAACCTGCGGTGGTGTTGTCGCTTGCGGACACCGTGTCAGTGGACGAACCACCCGATGAACCGCATGCTGCGAGTGACGAAACAAGAATCGTGCTCATTGCAAAACGCACGAGCGTGCGACGCGAGTTTGTCATTTCAGATCTCCTTGAGTACTCCGATGCGATCTGCAAGGGAGGGATACGAAACCCCAAGACTAGGGAACGAACGTCCCTCGTTGGTGGCACCTGTTGTGCCATGTGGCGTGGCAAACCACAGCGGGAACGAAATGTATTCGGGTGTTGTGGCGGTACTGGACTCCACCTTTTCCAACGCAGAAGCCAACGCCGGCGGATATCGGGTCGCCTGACAGGCCGCGATGTCTGCCCACACCACAGCCTGAGAGTTCATCGCGCGAGTGGCAATGGCGCGCGCCAACGAAGCCAGGCCGAGTCGTGAGAACTTTGCAGCAAGATGAAGCAAGTACGCCGTCATTTCGGATTCACCGGTTCGTATGCGCCACAACAGATGCGCAATCACGGCCTCTGTTTCAACGCGATCCATGAGATCACAAAATCCCGTGGACACCACGATGGAAGAATGCGTTGGGTTTCCAAATGCAATGGCGATCGGAAACTCAGATTCCGTGACCTCAATGTCAGGGCGGTGGTCACCAGAGACGACACACAGCCCATCGACAACATTGAAAATACGGGCCTGGTCGTTTTCTGACGCAGGGCGAGTTTTCAGGTCACTCTGAACGAATGAGTCAGCTGTTTGCTTGATGGAGCGAGCAAAGAAGTAGCTACCCGCGAGGCCCAGGACACCAAGCACTGGGGCAATGTTGAGAGGCACTCCGACAAGGAGAGCGACGACGGTGACGGCACCCACAATGGACCAAGTAATACGCGAAATCTTCTGAGCGCTGGTACCGGTGGTGTCGTCCATCTGTATCCACTGACGTTGATTCATGTGTGGTTCCAATCTCGGGGTAAAGAAAAAGTCATCCGAGTCGAGAACGTCGCAGAAAGCGACCCTCGAATCGTTTCAGCATACGGGGCAGTTCGATGGAGGTGATGTTGTCTGCTTCCATGCTCAATGCTCGTTCATACATTTCGATGTATCGGTCCGCCAGAGCATCCATGGTGAATTGCTGGGCATGCAACTTTCCTGCCGCCACCAAACGGTCAGACAGACGAGGGTCAGCAATTACTTTTGCCAAAGCGCTGGCAAGTTCACGGGAATTGCCGGGCTCTACCAGCACGGCATTCTCGCCGTCAGTGGCAACATTGCGATATCCATCGATGTTGCTCGCAACCACGGGCGCTCCCGCGGCCATGGCTTCCAACAAGACGATTCCGAAGGATTCTCCTCGCAATGCAGGAGCACAGAACACCGCTGCTCGTCGAAGTCTGTCGTACTTCTCCGCATCCGAGATGCGACCCAGCCATTCAATTCGCGCATCATGTGCATATTGAGCTTTCAACATCTCCGTTTCAGGTCCGTCGGATGCGATCCACAACTTCACGTCGGACGGCATGAGGGACACTGCTTCCAGGAGGGTGCCGAGTCCTTTACGTGGCTCGTGACGTCCGACGAAGAACACGGCATTTTCTTTCTGTACAACTTCGTCGGTGATGTAGTCACCCAACTCAATACCGTTGAACAGAACTTCGTAGTCACCACCGATATAGCGCTGAGCAAGTTCCACTGCATCTTTTGACACTGCAACTCTGATATCAATTCGCTTTGAGATCCACTTCAATTGCCGCGAGAACGCACGGTACGCGCCGGACTCACCTGCTGAGTGGAACGTTGCCACCACGGGCGCCAATTTCACCAGCAAGGCGGTGAGAGACGGCCCGGGCACCAACGGTTCGTGCACATGCAAAACATCGAACGCCTCATCATTGAGTGCGCGAATGGTGCGCAATGCAGCCGAGGCATCGGGAGCCAAAGGCGCAACCGAGCCATTCACGGCCGTGGGAAGGCTGTTTCCCAAGGGAGTGACGAAGGGGTCTGGCGGTGGACCATCACAGGGACCAAGCACTCGCACCTCGTGTCCCTTGGCGCGCAAACTTCGGGCCAAACCCAGCACCTGCTGCTGCACGCCCCCTGGAATTGTGAGGCTGTACGGGCTCACCATTCCGATACGAAGCATGCGGACTACGGTAACTGGAATGACCAAGGTTGACAGTTCCTTCCGCCCCGCCATTTCCGTGGTTGCCTCGCCTACCAAGCGCCAGGCAATCCTTGACCTTGCTGTGGAGGCAGAGAACAGAGGCTTCTCAGGCCTTGCATGCCCCAGTTTGGGAGGCACCATGGGTCTATGTGTGTCACTGGCGCACGTCACGCACTCCATCAATTATTGGACATCCATCCAGCCGATTTATTACAGCCATCCCGTTGAGGCAGCCAACACTGCATCACATATCAATGAAATGTCGGGCGGACGATTCCGTTTCGGACTTGGTGTGAGCCACGGCCCCGTCACGCAACGTTTGGGTGTTTCCACCGGCAAGCCACTGTCCGACATTGCTGACTATGTGGCTGCAATGCGTGCCAACGAGAAGTTCGGTGGTCAACTTCCTCCTATTTATCTCGCAGCACTGCGCAACAAGATGCTTCAACTTTCAGCCGACATCGCAGAAGGCGCCATCTGGGCCAACGCATCACTCAGTCACATGAGCACACAATTGGCCGAAGTACCTGCGGCCGTGCGACCCGACTTCTTCCTGGCCAACATGATTCCCACCGTCATTGACGACGACGTAGAAGCCGCCCGTGCAGTGAACCGCAAGACACTCGTTGGCTACGTATCACTCCCCAACTATCGCAACTATTGGCGTGCCGCTGGGTACGTGGAAGAGATGGATGCCATTGAAGCAGCTCTCAATGCCGGCGAGCGCGACAAGGTGACGTCATTGATGAGCGACAAGTGGTTGGACGACAACACCATCAGTGGATCTGCAAGCAAGGTGCGCGATCGTCTCGCTGAATGGGCAAGTGCTGGCGTCACCCCTATTGCAGTGATGTCGTCCACCACGGGTGGCCAGGTGAAGGCCATCAATCAGTTGTTCGATATCTACAACTGAGCCAGAAGCTTCGCGACGTTGTCGCGGATTTGATCACGAATCACTCGCACTTCTTCCAATGGCCGACCCTTGGGATCGTCCAAAGGCCAATCGATGTACTTCTTTCCCGGAATGTACGGACACGTGTCGCCGCATCCCATGGTGACCACCACATCAACGGCATGCAGAAGTTCATCGTTGTACTTCTGTGGGGTGTAACCAGCGATGTCAATACCCACTTCGTTCATCACCTCGATGGCAACTGGATTCACGCTGTCAGCGGGTTCAGAGCCACCCGACAAAATGGTGACTGCACCGTTTGATAGTTCACGAGCAAAGCCGGCCGCCATTTGCGAACGCCCCGCGTTGTGAATACAGAGAAACAAGATGCCACTCATGCGTTTACCTCATTCTCAATGAACAAGAGTTTGATGAACGAATACCCAATAACTCCACCAATCATCTGCATGAAGGCAAACATGGGCCACGACTCTGGTGCGATGCCGGCAAATGAGTGGGAGAACATGCGTCCAAAACCAACGGCCGGGTTGGCGATGCTGGTGGATGAAGTGAACCAATACGCCCCGGTAATCCAAGCGGCCACTAGCGATGCAACATGTGCGCCCGCCTTCTTGCCACCCCAAATAATGAGCAACAAACCGACCGTGGCAACAACCTCAGAGAACCACGTAGGTCCGCCAGTTCGAATCTTCTGCGAAGTTTCAAATGTTGCATGACCGAACATGATGTTTGCCACGATGGCGCCTGCAACAGCACCCGTGGTTTGGGACACTATGTCCGTTGCAACCGAAACTGCCGAAACGCCTTTGTCAATAAATGCTCCGACAAGCGTGACCACGGGATTGAATGACGCACCACTCAACGGACCGAAGATGGTGATGAGACCAAGCAAGGCACCGCCAGTGGCAATGGCATTGGCAAGCAATTGCACGCCGACATCTTTTGAGAGAGTTTCAGCCATGATGCCCGAGCCCACCACGGCCATTACCAACAGTGCGGTACCGAGAAATTCGGCCGCAACATGGCGACGATTAATCAGCATCCTTGTGGGCCGCAACAGCTTCCGCCCTCTGCAGGGACCGTGATGAGTGGCTTCTGACCGAGGTTGAGCGGCGCAGACAATGATGTGTCTTGAGGTGCATCGGCAAGAACGGTGTACCACTCCCATGCAATTTCGCCGCCCTTGACCCAGACTTTGTCCTGCACTGCGAAACAGCAGGTGGTGCTCTCTTGCACTTCGATGGGCAGGCCCATGCTGACGGCATTTTCGATCTTTGCGCCGACTTCGTCGGTGCTTTCTACTTCAACACCCAAGTGATTCAACGTGCCAGGCTCTCCGTGACCCTCGATGAGAACAAGCTTGAGAGGTGGATTAGCGATCGCAAAGTTTGCATACCCTTCACGCACTTTGGCGGGAGCCACCCCGAACATCTTGGTGTAGTAAGCGATTGCCTCGTTGATATTGGCAACATTCAATGCGAGCTGTACGCGTGACATTGTGTACTCCTTGGGTTGTGGTCAAAGCACATACTTTGATGACCGTCAATATATCAGAACATAGACGGTTGTCAATGTATGTAAGATGAACACATGGCAACAGCAAAGAAGGTCTCACTCACACAGCGTCCGCTCACCGACGCCCGTGCCCGAGACCTCTCCT
>JALQYL010000034.1 GCA_023254135.1 Ilumatobacteraceae bacterium
AATGCAACGGCCATGCCCGACACTGCAGACCACATTCCGATTGCTTTGGCACGTTCGATGGGGTCGACGAACAAGTTGGTGATGATTGCCAACGTTGCGGGGAACACAAGTGCCGCGCCCACGCCCATGGCGCCACGCCAGAAGATCAACGTATTGGTGCTATTGCTGAACGCACCCATGGTGCTGCAGATGGCAAAGAGCACTAGACCAAGTTGCAAGGAACCTTTTCGACCGAAACGGTCGCCAAGACCACCAGCCACCAAGAGCAATCCGGCAAACACCAGGCTGTATGAATCAACAATCCACTGCAATGCCGTGGTGGATGCGTTGAGTTCATGTTGAAGCGTGGGAAGCGCCACGTTCACAATGAGGTTGTCCATGACCACCAGGAAAAGGCTGATGCACAGCACCACCATCACCCACCAGCGTCGTGCATATGCTTTTTCATTCATCACTTGACAGTGTCTAGTTTGTAACCTGTGGTGCTGTCAAGTACCAAGGAGACTGCTATGCCGAACCCGATTGCCACCTTGCGTTCGGTCATTCAGTTCAAATCGTTCGAGCGCAGTGCAGTGGAACGACGATTGGCTCATGCCGCCAATGTGGACGACCTGCGCCGTATTGCAAGACGTCGATTGCCTGGTGGCGATTTTGACTACATCGACGGCGCCGCCGAAGACGAGCGAACCCTGCACGCCAACGCTGATGCATTTGCACAATGCGGCTTTGTGCCACGCGTGCTGCGAGGGCTGAACAGTATTGACACCTCGGCCACCATCTTGGGCAAGCCGTCATCCATGCCGTTCATCTTTGCTCCCACCGGCTTCACTCGCATTGCGGATCCTCAGGGTGAACTTGCTGTGGCGCGTGCGGCTGATCGCGCAGGAATTCCGTACGCGCTCTCGACGTTGGGCACTCGCTCCATAGAGGAAGTGCGCGCAGTGAGTGATGGTCGACTCATGTTTCAGGTCTATGCATGGCGCGACCGTGGCATGGTGAAAGAAATGGTGCAACGTGCAGCTGCGGCACAGTACGAAGCACTGATGCTCACGGTGGACACGGCCGTCTTGGGCCGACGCGAACGCGATGTGCGCCGTGGTTTCTCGTTGCCACCAAAAATTGGTCTGCGCACGTTCATTGATGGCGCAGTGCATCCTTCATGGACCCTGCAATTCATCATGAATGAACCCATTCGATTCGCCAATGTTGTTGGTAGCGACAAAGGCGACGGTGCATCGCCCGTGAATCTCAGCGACTACATCAACAGTCAGTTCGACCCGGCGTTGTCGTGGGCAGATATTGATTGGCTGCGCGAACAATGGGACGGGCCCATCATCGTGAAGGGAATCCAGAGTGTTGACGATGCAGTGCACGCGGCCGACATTGGTGTGGAAGCTATTGCGCTCTCGAACCATGGTGGGCGGCAACTCGATGGTGCACCCGCAGCGTTCTCTTTGGTGGCACCAGTTGCTGATGCGGTGGGCGGTCGCACCGAAATCATCTGCGATGGTGGCGTGCGTCGTGGCAGTGACATTGTGAAGGCGGTAGCGGCCGGCGCAACGTGTGCCATGGCAGGCCGCCCCTACCTCTATGCACTGGGCGCTGGCGGCGAGCGCGGCGTGGACCGTTTGTTGCAGTGGTTCCAGGGCGACATGGAGCGCACCATGAACCTCATTGGTTGTGGAGATGTGGCCGGGCTCAATCGGTCATACCTGCACCTCTAAACACCGCTTTTCACCATATTCCATATAGGGACGAATTCCCGACCAAACTTGTCGGGTTTTGGGAAATAGCCCGTAGAGTGACTCCACTTACTCGTATTAGGAGGAACCTATGTCCGTACGTCTTGGCGATACAGCACCTGACTTCACTGCAGAAACAACTCAAGGCACCATCAACTTTCACCAGTGGTTGGGCGACTCTTGGGGCGTTCTCTTCAGCCACCCCAAGGACTTCACACCTGTGTGCACCACCGAACTCGGATACGTCGCACGTATCAAGCCTGAGTTCGACAAGCGCAATGTGAAGGTCATCGGTCTTTCCGTTGACCCCGTTGACAGCCACATCAAGTGGGAGGAAGACATCGCAGAAACACAGGGAACACCTGTGAACTTCCCCATGATCGGCGACAGCGACAAGAACGTGTCGAACCTGTACGAAATGATTCACCCCAATGCAAGTGACACCATGACAGTGCGTTCGGTGTTCATCATTGGTCCGGACAAGAAGATCAAGTTGTCCATCACCTACCCCGCTTCCACCGGACGCAACTTCGAAGAAATTCTTCGTGTGATTGACTCATTGCAACTCACCGCAAAGTTCAAAGTGGCAACTCCAGCAAACTGGACAGACGGTGGTGATGTCATCATCGGCGCAGCAGTTTCTGACGATGAAGCAAAGTCGCTCTTCCCACAGGGTTGGAAGACCGTGAAGCCATACCTTCGCGTGTTGCCACAGCCGAAGTAACCGTTTGCGATTGATTCAGTCGCAACTCTTCACAAACGAACTGGCCGGTGTGCTTGCCGATTGGCAGGTACACCGGCTCTTTTGCATATGAACATCAGGCACTTTCTGGAACAAATAGAACTGTTTTCAGGTTGAATTGACCTATGACCACTTCCACCCTCACTGTTGCCGCATCCACCAAGAATGCCTTCAAGATCTACGGCCACGGAGATGAAGCCGTGTATGCATTGCGCGATGTATCCGTGGACTTCTACGAAGGTCAATTCACCGCCATCATGGGTCCCAGTGGCTCGGGCAAATCCACTCTCATGCATTGCATTGCCGGGCTCGACGAATTGACGAAGGGTTCCGCCGTGATTGACGGTGTCGATCTTTCCACCATGAAAGACAAGGCCCTCACTGAGTTGCGTCGCGAGAAGATTGGTTTCATCTTCCAGTCGTTCAACCTGGTGCCCACACTCACCGCAGACGAGAACATTCGTTTGCCGCTCATGTTGGGCAACAACAAGGGCAACGAAGAGTGGATTCAAAACGTCATCAACACGGTGCACTTGCGAGATCGTCTCACGCACCGCCCCAGCGAATTGTCGGGTGGTCAACAACAGCGCGTTGCAGTCGCACGCGCATTGGCCTCACAACCACGCATCATTTTCGCTGACGAACCAACGGGCAACCTTGACTCCACCACGGGAGCAGAAATTCTCACGTTCATGCGCAAGGCAGTGGACGACCTGAACCAAACAATCGTGATGGTCACACACGACCCCGTGGCTGCTGCATACGCGGATCGCATCATCTTCCTTGCGGACGGACACATCGTGGACGAAATGACAGAACCCACTGCAGAGCGTGTTCTCGACCGCATGAAGAGCTTCGGCAACTAAGTAGGGCATCAACATGTTTCGAATTGCCCTGAAAGGCATCTTGGGTCGCAAGGCTCGCTTGGTGCTCACCTCACTTGCCGTCATCATCGGCACCGCATTCCTTGCAGGAACCTCAGTGTTCTCCGCAACGTTGAATGCAACGTTCAACAACTTGTTCACCGATGTGTTCAAGAATGTCGACGCGTATGTTCGTTCATCACAAGTCATCGAAGGTGAATTCGGTGTCCAGGAACGCCAGCGCATTCCGGCAGCTTTGGTGGAAGACGTTCTTGCCGTTCCCGGCGTGAAGGCAGCAGCTGGCGATATTCAAGCGTTCGCCCGCATTGTGGGAGCCGATGGAAAGCCGTTGGGTACCGACGGTCAAGGTCCACCTACATTCGGTGGAGTGTTCACAGAATCCTTCGTTTCATTGTGGAAAGTTGTGGATGGTCGCGCTCCCAAGGGGCCCAATGAAGCCGTTGTCGATGAAGCCTCTTTCCAGAAAGGAAAGCTCACCATTGGCAAGCCAGTGAAAATCATCGGCCAGGCCGGAAGTCGTGAGTTCACCCTCGTGGGTGTCACCTCGTACGGCGATGTGCGCTCCCCGGGCGGCGCCACATTCGCATTGTTCGATTTGCCCACTGCCTCAGAATTCCTGGCCAAGCCAGGCTTTGTTGATGACATTCTCGTTGCCGGTGACGGTTCGCTCTCTGATGCGGCATTGTCACAACGCATTACCGATGCACTGACGAAGAAGATTGCGGCAGATTCATCAGCGACCGCGAAAATAGAGACTCTCACGGGCGCAGAAATCACGAAAGAAACTCAAGACCAAATTGGCAGTGCACTGTCCTTCTTCGGAATCTTGCTGTCGGTGTTCAGTTTCATTGCATTGGGCGTTGGCAGTTTCGTCATCTACAACGTGTTCTCCATCAGCGCAGCACAGCGCGAGCGCGAGAATGCATTGTTGCGAGCCATTGGTGCAAGCAAGAAGCAGGTCACACGAGCCATGCTCATCGAATCTCTGGTCGTGGGTATTTTTGGCTCCGCGGTGGGACTCGTGGGTGGCATTGGCTTGTCGAAAGGTCTCAGTGCACTACTACGTGCGCTCAGCATTGACATTCCGAGCAGTGGTTTGGTGGTGAAGACAAACACCATCGTGGAAACTCTGGTGGTGGGCACATTGGTCACCATTTCGTCCGCGTGGTTGCCCGCACGTCGAGCAGGAAAAGTTCCACCACTGGCCGCCATGCGCAGCACTGCAGTGGAAGTAATCGCAACTGGACGCAAGCGCACCATCATCGGATTTTCCGTCATGGGCGTCGGTGCCGCCGTTGTTGCGGCCGTTGTAGCCGGAGCCAGTACCTCGTTGTTGGGCCTCGGAATTCTGCTTGTGTTCATTGGAACCATCGTTCTCGGTCCAGTTATTGTCCGTCCGGTGTCATTGTTCCTTGGGCGTCCCGCCGCTCGCTTCCGCGGAATCACCGGTTCCATGGCCCGACAAAACTCCGCACGTAACCCCAAGCGCACGGCGCGTACGGCATCACCCGTGCTCATCGGCGTTGCGTTGGTGACTGCGGTGACTGCATTAGCGGCCTCCATCAAGGGCCAAATCAACGATGTCTTCACGCAACAACTGAAGGGCAACTACGTGGTTTCCACCAATAACCGCGGCTTCGGCGGTCTCAGCCCATCATTGGCCACAGATATTGCGGCGCTTCCCGAGGTTGAGGCTGCGTCTGGCATCGGCCAGATCATCGGCAAAGTTGACGGCAAGGGTCAGTTCCTTACCAGCGTCTCCCCCGACACTGTCTCGAGCGTATGGAACTTTGGACTCATCAACGTAGACATGTCCGCGCTTACTGCCGACTCAATCTTTATCTCTCGAAAGAAGTCAGAAAGCAAGATGCTGCCCGTGGGCTCATCGGTCACGGTCGTTCTCCCCGATGCAACCACACACAGATTGAAAGTTGCCGGACTATACGAACAGAACGAGTTCGGCGACTATTTGGTCAGCAAGGCCCTTTCTGCAAACACCACTATCGCATCCTTCGACGTGGGTGTGTACATCAAGACAAATAGCGATGTATCCGCAACCAAGGCCCGCGCTGCATTGCAAAAGGCGGTGGACAAGTACGGTCAAGGGACACTGTTGGACAAGCAGGAATACATTGACAAGAACTCCGGCAATGTGAACCAATTGCTGGGTCTCATTTACGGATTGTTGTTCCTCTCCATCATTATTTCCATCGTGGGAATCATCATCACTTTGTTGCTCAGCGTGTTCGAGCGTCAACGCGAGCTCGGCCTTCTGCGTGCAGTCGGTATGACTCGTTCTCAAGTACGCACCACCGTGCGCTGGGAAAGCATCATCACATCGTTGTTGGGCGCCGCACTCGGAATCACCCTCGGCATAGGGCTCGGATGGGTCATTGTGTTCGCACTTCGCGATCAGGGACTCACCACGTTCTCCTTGCCCGTTGGCTCCGCCGTGGTCATTGTGATTTTGTCGTTCTTCGTGGGCGTACTTGCCGCGGTATATCCAGCATGGCGCGCCACCAAAGTGGACATTTTGAGCGCCCTCAACACCAACTGACATGAGAACCCCCGCAGACATCACCCCTGAGATGCTCACGTTTCTTGCGGAGTATCACTTGGCATCACTCACCACCATGCGAGCCGACGGATCGCCTCATGTGGTGCCCGTTGGCTTCTCGTACGATGCCGACACCGCAACAGTTCGCATCATCACGTTCGCATCATCTGCAAAGTACAAGAACGCATTGCGTGGTGGACGCGCCGTTGTCTCGCAAGTGGATGGCGGCCGCTGGCTCACCTTGGAAGGCACCGTCTGTGGCACCAGTGATACAACACGTGTTGCATTAGCAGTACAGGGTTACGCGAGTCGATATCGCCAGCCAGGTGAACGCGAAGACCGTGTAGCCATTGAAATTGCGGTGGACCGCATCATGGGACGCGGGTAGCTACTCGCTTACGACGCGGAGCGATGTTTGATGATGTCGCTCACAAATTGTGAAGCTGCCGGATGTGGGTCGGTGGCACGTGCGATTTCATCGGAATTGTCGCGCTCGGGATATGGCTCGCATCCCGTTTGGCACCCAGGGCACCAGTACAACAATCGGGCCATTTCACCCATCTTTTGCAGGCGAATGATGTCGCCGCAACGCACGCACTTTTGACCGTTACGCCCATATACCGCCAAACCACCGGGCACATCGGGTGCAGTGATACGAACCGGGGTTTCCAAGTTGGCACGCAACATTCCTGCAGAGGTGAGCACCAGGTCGAGACATGTTGATTGTGGAATGTTCTTCATGGGGGCCCATGGGTGCACGCCACATGCCCACAACACTTCGCAGCGATACACGTTGCCCACGCCGCTCATCACGCGCTGGTCGAGCAATGCCTCGGCAACTGTTGCGTCGGGCTTGTCGTAGTGAAAGAGGCGCGCGGCACACTCGTGCACATCTGCATCGGCGCGCACCAGATCGGGACCTAGACGTCCAGCGCGCGGGTGACGAGTCTGATCAAGTTCTCGATACGTTTCCACCACGGGTGCATTGAATGCAACAGCGATCCATTCTTCGGTTTCGATGATGACGCGCGCCTGATGTCGCCGCTTCTTCCATTTCTGACCGTGGCGATACAAATGCCACGCACCAGTCATGCGCATGTGCGTATGCAGCACTATGCCGTCGTCAAAGGTGATCTCCAGATGCTTGCCATGGCTGTCAACGCTCTCAACGGCTGCGTGAACACGCGGTGAAGGTCCGACCAGACGGGGAGCCTCGAAACGAGTGACAGTCTTCCCTACAAGTGCGGTACGTAGCGCCGCAGCTGATCGGTAAATGGTGTCACCCTCTGGCACACCACAAACTTAGTTCAGGGAAGTTGACCCACGGACGCAAGAGCCAAACGAATGAGTCGATCATGACCGCTGGTCATTTCACGAATCACTTCAGGACTCACTGCTTGTTCGGGAGTGAACCATGCAAGATCGAGAGCTTGCTGCGTGGGGTGACAGTCTCCGGTGACGGGCACCACGAAGGCAAGGCTGACTGCATGGTGACGTGGGTCGTAGAAACCTGAGATGGATGGGTCAGTGAAGTACTCCACCACGGTGAAGGGCGCTGGTTCGGCAGGAATACGAGGCATGGCCATGGGACCGAGGTCCTTTTCCAGATTGCGCATCAGCGCATCGCGAACGCGCTCGTTGAGCATGACTCGACCGGACACCACCATACGGCTGACGGTGCCGTCGGGAGCCTGACGAAGCAACATGCCCACGTGTGTGACCACACCTTGGTGATCCACGCGCACAGGAACGGCATCGACATAGACCAAGGGCACCTGATGGCGCACCATTGCAAGGTCTTCGGGCGACAGCCACGCATTTTGGGTATCGATGTCAACTTGGCCACTCACGGGTTCCGACCCTAGTTCCCTTCCTTGGCTGTGTAAATGGGTCGGACACACAAAAAGGGCCCGACACCGAAGTGTCGAGCCCTTTCCGTTGTTCTCTGTGGAGATTGATCAGCCGGCGTTGATCTTGGCAACCTGGGCAAGTGCCTTGGTCTTGATGGCACCAGCGAGCGGTGCGTAGAACGCGGCGGCTCCCATGCTGGGTGCGCACTTGTCGATGAAGTACGAGTACCAACGACCTACAGCTGCGTTGTCGGCAGATGCTGTCTTGTAACCAAGTCCGTATGCCACGGCATTGATGAGGTAGGCATCGGCAGCTTTCACGGTGTAGTCAGGAGTGATCACTCCGGAATCATCGATGGCGGCCTCGGCGTAGAACGCGGCAGTGGCTGCAGCCGATGGCCCAACATATTCACCTGCATTGTTCTTCACCAAGACAGACTTCACGGAGTCGGATTTGCGCTCTTCTGCATATGACAATTCCGCATAGGTAATTGCACCGTTGTTGTCACGAACGTAGTTGGCAACTCCGTCCGAACCATTGGCCGCCTGGAAAGTTCCGTCTGATGGCACCGAGGATCCGGGGAATGCCGATGTGAACGCATCATTGCCTGGCTTGGTCCACACTGAGCCAGCCGCACCGTTCAAGAACTTGGTGAAGTTGTTTGTGGTGCCCGACGTACCTGAACGATAAGCAACGCGAATGGGCAATGATGGGAACTTGATGGTGACACCGGACTTTGTGCTGTCAACGCCAACAGAACCAAGTGAAGTTCCACCCACCTTGATGGCGTAGGTTGCACCCTTTACGTAGGCGGCCGACAACGCCACATTTGAGGCGATGTTCTTTGCTGCAACCTGCGTGCGCGTGGTGGAAGCACCCTTCACCACGACCTTGGCAACGGTGACTGGCTTGCCCTTGTACTTGCTCAGCGCCGAAGCTGTTGCTGTTGCGGTGAAGTTCAACTTCGTACCGACTTTGGCGACCGTTACAACCACTCCATTCTTCGACACCTTCTTCACTGCAGGAACAGTGGTGACCTTGTTGTCGGCTTGGATAGCTGGGTCATTCCACATCTTGATTTGTCCGGCAAAGATCTTCCCGATTGTGTCGGGGCTCAAACGCACAGTGGCTGATGCGGGGGTGATTCCTTCCAGGTGATACATCACCGAAATGGAACCGGCCACAAGTGGCACGTACACGAAGTTTGCGGGTGCACCACTTGTGTACAGCGAGTCAGAGCCTGCCCACGCAAACGCGCCACTCGCGAAACTGGTCTTACCCGTACCCGAGCTTGACGACGTGTAGTTCACGATGTCGCCGGCTGAGTTGAAGGTGGAGTTGCGGTTGTACTGCGCACGGCAGATGTCAACCAAGTTTGCGACGAACGATGATCCGCCACCGTTCAGTGTTGATGCAGCACGGACAGGAGCCACGCCAGCCGTTACGGCCAATGCTCCTGTTGCAATCGCAATGCTGATCTTCTTACGCATTTTCATTGTGTGTGATCCCTCCGGGGTTGTTGTATTCACAGTTAGAACCGTACGCACCTCAGATTTCACCAAATGAACTGCCTGCTGAACACGGAGCGCAATCTTGGTGAACAATGCGTGAACGAGAATCAGCCGAATCGTCCCTGCACGTAGTCGGCTGTGCGTGAGTCTTGAGGACTCGAAAAAATCTTGCTGGTTTCATCAGCCTCAATGAGACGACCAGGACCGCCACCCGAGAGGAAGAAGGCGCAGTAATCCGACACGCGCGCAGCTTGTTGCATGTTGTGCGTGACAATCACGATGGTCATGTTCTCGGACAATTGTTCAATGGTTTCTTCCACCCTCAATGTGGAACCAGGGTCAAGTGCAGAGCAAGGTTCGTCCATCAACAGCACCTCTGGCTTCAACGCCAGCGCACGCGCAATGCACAAACGTTGCTGTTGTCCTCCGGAAAGTGAAGAGGCTGGAGCCTTGAGCCTGCTGCCCACTTCCTTCCACAAACCAGCGCGTGTGAGACATTCCTCGATGAGATCGTCTTTGTTAGATGTCTTGACCTTGGCCAGTTTCAGGCCTGCCACCACATTTTCACCAATGGTCATTGAGGGAAATGGGTTGGGTTTCTGGAACACCATGCCAATGCGCTTACGAATTTCGGTGGGGTCAACGTCTGCGCCATAAATATCTTCGCCGTTGAACAACACTTCTCCGGCCATTGCAGACTTCGGAATGAATTCATGCATGCGGTTCAGCAAACGGAGGAACGTGGACTTGCCACAACCTGAAGGGCCGATGAGCCCTGTGACGGTGTTCTCCGGAAAGTGAATGGACACGTCGGCAAGCGCGTGGTGCTTGTCAAACCACGCGTGCAATCCACGCGTTGCCAAACCAGTCGTTGGTTGAGACATCTACCTGCTCCTTCGGGTACGCCCGCCGATGAGACGCGCAAGGGTGGACAACAAAACGATGAGAACGATGAGCACCAGAGAGCCACCCCATGCGCGTGACACAGCGTTGTCACTGCCCACACCCAAGTTGCCGAAGATGTAGGTGGGCAAGGACGCCATGGGGTTCTTGAAGAGGTCGGTGGAGAACTTCACGAAGTACTGAGACGTAAGGAGCAGTGGTGCAGTTTCGCCGGCAACGCGAGCAACACCCAATACCGCGGCGGTCACCAGACCGGAACGAACGTTGGGCAACACCACCGACACCGTGGTGCGGAACTGACTTGCGCCGAGTGCGTAACTTGCATCGCGCAGCTCACGGGGCACCACCTTCAACACTTCCTCGGCCGTGCGAGTGACCGTGGGCAACATGAGAATGGACAACGCCATGGAGCCCGCAATGGCGTTGTATTTATGGGTGATTCCAATCACCACCATGGAGTAGATGAACAGGCCCGCCACAATCGACGGAACTCCACTCATTGCCTGCGTGAAGAAGCGCACGGCCTTGGCGAAACGACCTTTGATTTCCACGATGTACACCGCGGTAATGATTCCGAGCGGCACTGCTATCAGCGCGGCAAGGGTCACCATGATGAGCGAACCCACGATTGCATGACCCACACCACCAGCGTTCAGCGGGTCATCGGAAGAGTTCACCAACATGTCGGTGGTGAGGTAATCAATGTAAAACGCCTTTGAGCCGCGCACCACCACGGTTGCGATGATTGAGATCCACGGAAGCATCACCACGGCAAACCCCACCCACATGGCACACGTAATCGCTGCCTCACTCCAGCGTTTCGGCTTCGAGAATCTGCGGCGTGTCCACGGGCGCTGGGGTTCCACCGCCTGCGCGTCATCGAAGTGGAAGTAGTCCATCATCGTTGGCTCTTTCCAGCACGGTTCACGATGCTGCTGGCAATGAAGTTCACGATGAGTGTGATGATGAACAACACCAGGCCAGCTGCCATCAATGCCTTCAACTCATACGGCCCGGCTTCTCCGAAACGCGACGCGATCAATGACGCCACGCTTCCACCAGCCGACGCAAGTATTTGAAAGTTCACCTTGAAGACCAGGTTCAACACCAAGTACACGGCGACGGTTTCGCCCAACGCACGACCCAAGCCCAACATGGCGCCGCCCACCAAGCCGCTCTTGCCGAACGGAAGCACCACTGTGCGCATGGCACCCCAACGCGTTCCACCCAGACCATATGCGGCATCAATCTGGTCTTGCGGAGCCTGGCTGTACACCTCGCGCGCAACCGAGGTGACGATGGGAAGAATCATGATTGCCAACAACACACCGGCGATAAACGGTGAACGTTCGAAGATGGGTACAGGCACCTTGAAGATCCAGATCCAACCGAGCCAATGATTGATGGTTTCTGCCCAGCCCTTGGCGTGCGGCATGAGAATTGCATATCCCCAGATGCCGTAGATCACAGAGGGAACGGCAGCCACCAAATCGAGAACCGATGTCATGGGACGGCGCAAGAATCGAGGTGCGTAGAAACACAAGAACAACGCCATCACCACGGCAAAGGGAACCGCAATGGAAATGGCGATGGTGGCAACCACTACTGAACCCACCAACATGGGTGCGACACCAAAACTGGGAGCGATGCTTCCGTCGTCTGCACCCGCATCCCATTTGCTCGACGTGAAGAACTTCAATCCAAAGTCTCGAAAGACCTCAAAACCGCGGTACAACAGGAATGCCGCGATCAACGCGAGGACAATCAAAGAGATCATGGAGCCGGCAGTAACCACTCCACGAAAGGCCTTGTCGACGATTCCTCGGCGCACGGCAATTTTGCGCTTGTCAGGCGCGATGATCTCCACGTCTGAAGTGTTTCAATTCTTCCTGACGTTCACCTAACTGTTGGGTGAACGGAAGGTGAACGACTCCCCCGCTTTAGGTGAACCCTTTATAGGCCGACCACCCGCGACGCAATCGCAGAAACATCGCTGTGATCATGGGTCACCATGAGAGCAATGGCACCGGTCTCACGGACAATTCGAGGTAGCAACTGCAAGAAATCGGCATGCGATCGTTCGTCAACAGCAGAGAAGGGCTCATCGAGCAACAACACTCGGGGCTTCATCACCAATGCCCGGGCCAGGGCCACACGCTGACGTTCGCCGCCACTCAAAGACGCGGGTGTGCGGAGCGCAAATGCATGAGCATCCACCTCACTGAGGGTTTCCATGGCTCGCTCCAGAGCGTCGTTGCGCTTGACACCACCAGATCGAAGGCCGAACATCACGTTCTGCACTGCATTGAGGTGTGGGAAGAGTCGAACATCTTGAAACACCACACCACAGCCACGTTGTTCGGGCGATACCCATTGATTGTTGGCGGGAACATCCCACGGTGTGTCGTTCACGATGAGCGACCCATCGGCCAACGCAGCAAGACCAGCGATGGTGTGGATCACCGTTGATTTTCCGGAACCGTTGGCACCCACAATGGCCACCACTTCCCCATTGTCGGCAGTGACATCGACATGACGCTGAAAGTCTCCTCGATGAACGGTGCCGTGCAATTCAAGACTCATCGCTGCGCTCCGGTCATCCAACGATCACGCATGGTGGCAATGACACCCACGGATATGACAACCAGAATCAGGGACATCACCAGCGATGCGCGGTAATCGGTGGCCACCAACTCGTACACGGCCATGGGAAGTGTCTGTGTCTTGCCTGGGAAACTTCCGGCGAAGGTGATGCTGGCGCCGAACTCACCCAACGAACGCGCCCATGCGAGGGCGATGCCAGCCACGATGGAACCACGTGCACCTGGCAACGCCACGCGGAGGAACACCCGCAACGGCGAGGCACCCATGGTGCGTGCTGCGTCTTCCAGCCCGGTGTCCAATTGACGAAATGCTGATTCAACGGCCAGCACCAAGAACGGGAGGGCGACGAACACCTGCGCAATCACAATGGCAGTTCGCGTGAAGGGCAATGACACGCCCCACCAGTCGTAGAGAAAACGCCCGAACACTCCCCTACGACCAAACGCAGTGAGCAATGCGATACCTCCCACCACGGGAGGCAACACCATGGGCACGATGCAAATGGTGCGCACCAAGGAAGTACCGCGGGCGGTGGAACGCGCCAACATCCACGACAACGGAACACCCAGCAAGGCGGCGACAATCGCCGCGATCACCGACGTTTCCAGGGAAATGAACAACGCATCTCGCGTGGTTTTCTGTGAAGCAATGTTGCCCAGTTCTGACCACGGTGTGCGAATGAAGATTGACAGCAACGGCAGTGCCACCAAAATGAAGGCAAACAATGCGATGGCCCGAAGCCCGAGAGACGTAGACGGTTTTCTCACGGCGCCAGAAAACCGTACGACGTAACGGCCACGTCTTGAAAAGACTGTGAGTTGAGATACTTCACGAAGAGTTCCGTATGACTCTGATGATCGAGTGCACCCACCAGATATTCATTGGTTGCATTGCGTGCAATCGGAATGGAAACACACGTCGCCTTCTCGTTCTTCAACACGAATTGACAATCGCTGTGATACACGATGCCCGCGTCCAATTCACCCATCTGAATCTTCAATACGAGGTCATCCACTGATGGTGATTCGGAGTCTGCAATGTTCTGCCTTTTCAACGAAGGCTGAGCCTTTGCGAGAACCGAGTCGGCCATTGCCCCGCATGGAGCAGATGCGACGCACACACCAACGCGCGCACCAGCAGAACGCACGGTTATTAGATCTTCCAACGAGTGGATGCGCGATGCATACGAACTCTTCGGATACACCATGATCTCAGCAACGTTCCTGGCGATCACTTGCGGAGCCGCATCCAACACATCTGCATCGGACACCGTCTGCATGGTTGCGGCACTGGCAGCAATGAACACATTCGCCGGCGCACCATTCACAATCTGAGCTGCCAAGGTTGCGGAAGAGCCGAAATTGAAAACGATGTCCGAGGTGCAGGTGTTCTCGGCCAAATATTCGGCTTTCACATCATTGAGGATGTTCTTCAGTGAACTAGCAGCAAAGACTGTTAAGGATTGAGGAAGGCATGAGTCCGTATGCACGCGCTTCGTAACAGTTTGCTGTGCGCCGCATGCAGAAACAATGGCCACACAGGCCATGACCGATGCGATCCGCCAGCGCATTATCCGCCGAGGTAAGCGGCGCGCACTGCAGGGTCGTGCAACAGTTCTTGACCGGTACCCGACTTCACTACGTTGCCGGTTTCCAGCACGTAGCCACGATGCGCGGTACGCAATGCCTGGGTGGCGTTCTGTTCCACCATGAGCACGGAGATGCCCTCGGAGTTGATGGTGCGTACGATCTCGAAGATCTGCGCAATCAGCATGGGTGCAAGACCCATAGATGGTTCGTCGAGCAGCAGCAACCGTGGGCGACTCATGAGAGCACGTCCGATGGCGAGCATCTGTTGTTCGCCGCCAGACAACGTGCCACCCAACTGAGTGATGCGCTCGCGCAAACGTGGGAACAACGTGAGAACATGCTCAAGGTCTGCGGCCTTGGTGTCGCTCTTGTAGCCACGAATGTAGGTTCCCATGTCCAGGTTCTCGCGCACGGTCATGCCCGGGAAAATGCCGCGACCTTCCGGTGCCTGACAAATACCGCGCTTCACACGCTCGTGCGGCGCCAACTTGGTGATGTCTTCACCCTCAAAAAGGATGGAACCTTGAGCCACCGGACGCACACCCGAGATGGTGCGCATGGTGGTGGTCTTGCCGGCGCCATTGGCACCGATGAGTGACACCACTTCGCCTTCGTTCACCGTGAACGAAATGCCCTTGATGGCTTCAATCTTTCCGTAGAAGACATGGAGATCTTTGACTTCAAGCAGCATCGTCTGGCACTCCCAAGTAAGCGGCGATCACATCGGGGTTGGCGCGCACTTCTGCGGGCAACCCTTCAGCGATCTTGCGTCCAAAGTCGAGAACAACCACGCGGTCGCTCACGTTCATCACAACGTTCATGTCGTGCTCAATGAGCAACACGGTGTATCCCTGTGAACGCACCTTGAGGATGAGTTCGTTGAGATCCTGCTTTTCCGCGGGGTTGAAACCGGCTGCAGGTTCGTCAAG
>JALQYL010000035.1 GCA_023254135.1 Ilumatobacteraceae bacterium
CAACGAGTAGAGGAACATCACATGCCAAAGATGAAGACAAGCAAGACTGCTGCCAAGCGGTTCAAGCAAACAGGTAGCGGCAAATTGCGCCGCCAGCAGGCCAACCGCCAGCACTTGTTCGAAAAGAAGTCCAGCGTTCGTACGCGTCGCCTTGCTGGCGATGTCGACGTGCACCCTGGCGATGCCCGCAAAATCAAGCGCCTTCTGGGAATGCGCTAAGTAGTCAAGACATTTAGGAAGGAATCACCATGGCAAGAGTGAAGAGGGCAGTACACGCCCGCAAGAAGCACCGCGCGGTACTTGAAAAGGCAAAGGGTTACTACGGCAACAAGAGCCGTTCATTCCGCGCCGCGAACGAACAAGTGTTGCATTCAGGTCAATACGCGTTCCGTGACCGTCGTGCAAAGAAGGGCGAGTTCCGCCGTTTGTGGATTCAGCGCATCAACGCTGCATGCCGCATCAATGACATCTCCTACAGCCGTTTCATTGCGGGCCTCAATGCCGCTGGTATTGAAGTCGACCGCAAGATCCTCGCTGACATGGCAGTGCACGATGCAGAGTCATTTGCAGCATTGGTCACTGCAGCAAAGGCCGCACTGGTCTGAGCCGGACACCTTTGTCCTCATCGAACCCTCGGGTTCAACGACTGCGACGCCTCATCGGGCGTCGCAGTTTTCGTTATGACGAAGGTGTCTTCGTGGTGGAAGGTCCCACGTTGGTCGCCGACGCAGTGGCTGCGGGCATGGAAGTGCACGACCAATACGTACGTGAGGATTATCACGGGTACGAAGCACCAGGCGTGCGTTGTCACGAGTTGGACACGCACACGTTCAATTCCGTGAGCGACACGGAAACACCACGCGGCATTCTTGCTGTGGTCTCCATTCCGCAACATCGTGTGCATAGTTTCAGTGGTGCCGATTGGGCATTGGTGGGCGACAACATCTCCGACCCCGGAAATGCTGGCACCCTCATTCGTAGTGCTGAAGCCGCAGGTGTCACCGCCATTGTGCTGACAGGAGAGTCTGTCGATCCGTGGTCACCCAAGGTGGTTCGTGCTTCCGCTGGCGCTGTCTTTCACATTCCCATCGTTCAATTGAAGACACTTGAAGATGCGCGTCAGATGGGACTGCGTTTGTTGGGCACCACATCGCACAATTCCATCGGTGGCGTAGACCCTGTCTCGGTGTACAGCGCCACGGTCACAGATTGCGTGGGTGTCGTGGTGGGCAACGAAGCACACGGATTGTCTCCTGATGCGCCGGTCGATACGTGGATCACCATTCCGCACGCTGGCCGGTCGGAAAGTCTGAACGTGGCCATGGCCGGAACTGTTGCCGTCATGCACATTGCACAGGTGCGCAGAGCGCAGTAATGCTCCCGATTGTTTTGGTGGGCGGGGAGTAGCGTTTCAGAAGTTATGGCAAGCGATCTGACTCCCCAACAACAAGTAGCACATGCCCTCGCCGACGGCGTTGCGCGCATTCAGGCTGCTGCCAGTTCTGATGACCTGAAGGCGGTACTCGCCGGCCTCACGGGCAAGAAGGGCTCGTTCGTTGCCATCCGCTCATCGTTGGGCAAAGTGGCCGATATTGAGGAGCGCAAGGCTCTCGGTCAGTTGGTGAACGAAGCGATGGCAGAACTCGATGTCGCAACGCAGGCACGCGCCAAGGCATTGCGCGCGGGTGAGTTTGCAACACAAATTGAAGCCGATCGAGTTGACCTCACTGAACTGGCAATGTCGGCCCGGGCTTCCCGCCGTCGCGGTCGCATGCACTTGGTCACCCAAGCAACCGAACGATTGGAAGATGTGTTCATTGGTCTTGGATTCCAAATCGCCGAGGGCCCTGAAGTAGAAACCGACTTCTACAACTTCGAGGCACTCAACATGCCTCCTAGTCATCCGGCTCGCAGCATGTGGGACACGTTGTTCATCGAATCCGACGTTGAGGGAAGTGTTGTGTTGCGCACACACACATCGCCTGTGCAAATTCGCGTGATGCAAGAATGGCCACCACCCATCTATGCAGTCATGCCTGGGCGTGTATTCCGTAAGGAGACACCCGACGCCACGCACATGCCTGTGTTCCATCAAATCGAAGGTCTCGTCATCGATCGTGGCATCACGTTTGCTGATTTGGCCGGAACCATCGAGTCCTTTACCAAGGCTTTCTTTGGTCCAGGCTTTACCAGTCGTTTACGCCCGTCATATTTCCCGTTCACCGAACCAAGCGCCGAATTCGACATTCGACGTCCCGATGGCTCATGGATTGAGTTGGGTGGTTGCGGCATGGTGCATCCACATGTTTTGCGCGCAGGCGGTCTCGACCCCAACGAGTGGAGTGGTTTCGCTTTTGGTTTCGGCATCGACCGAATGGCAAAAGAACGTCATGGAGTCGAAGATCTTCGCGACATGTATTCAGACGATGTGCGTTTCACGGAGCAGTTCTCATGAAAATCCTTCTCTCCATCTTGCGTGAAATGGCAGATATTCCGTCTGACCCAGAAATCGTGGCTACTGCGTTGAATTCATTGGGTCTCGCCGTGGAAACCATGGATGTCGTCGGCACACCTGTTCCGGGCGTTGTGGCTGCACGAATCAATCGCATGGAGAAGCATCCCGACGCAGCCAAGGTCACACGTTGCTTCGTTGACGCCGGCGATGGCGAGGAGCGCCATGTGTGGTGCGGAGCCACCAACATGCAGGCAGGCGACATAGTTCCTCTTGCAACACTGGGCACCAAGATGCCCAACGGGATGGAAATTTCACGTCGTGGAATTCTCGGCATCGATTCTGAAGGCATGTTGTGTTCCGAAGTAGAACTCGGACTGAGCGATGAGTCCTCAGGTCTTCTCATTCTCCCTGCGGAATCTCCGTTGGGTGTCAGCCCGTTTGAGATTCTCGGCATTGAACACGACGTGGTGTTCGATCTTGATCTCACGCGCAACCGTGCGGATTGTTGGGGACACCTTGGTGTCGCTCGCGATCTCGCAGCGTATTTCAACGTTCCTCTTCGCGGGCCAAAAGTGGAACCAGGCACTCTCGGTGAAAGCCGTTCCATTCCGGTTTCCATTTCCGCGCCCGACAACTGCGGTTTGTTCTCCATTGCCGCGGTGAGCGGTATCACCGTGGGTCCATCACCTCGCTGGGTGGCGTCTCGACTCGCGCATCTGGGTATGCGCAGCATCAACAACGTGGTCGATGCATCGAACATGGTGATGTTGGAAACTAATCAACCCAACCACGCATACGACGCCAACGTGGTGTCCGCGTTCAACGTGCGTTTGGCCAATGCAGGGGAGACTCTCACGACGCTCGATGGTCAGGTGCGAGAGTTGACTCCCGATGACCTGCTCATCGCCAACGCGACAACAGGTAATGGTGTTGGCCTTGCTGGTGTGATGGGAGACTTGCATTCTGAAATCACCGAGGCCACCACACAACTTGCGTTTGAGGCTGCATGGTTCTCGCCGGATCCCGTGCGCTTCTCTGCCATTCGTCACGGATTGCGCTCCGAAGCTTCCATTCGATTTGAGCGAGGCACCGACCCTGAGGCATGGAACCTTGCAGCCGAACGTTTCGTCACCATTTTGAGAGAAACATGTCCGAACGTGGTGTTGCATGCCGGAACAACGGTGGAACGCACATCTTCATGTCCGGCACCCCTGGTGGTGACAACATCGGTGGCTCGTATTGAAAAGCTTCTCGGTATCGCAATTCCTGCAGAGCGAATTGCTTCCATTTTGAATGCCATCGGTTTCGTCACATCGATTGAGGGCGACGTTGTCACCAGCATCGTTCCTACATGGCGACCCGATTGCACACAGGATGTTGACCTCATCGAGGAAGTGGCGCGTCATTTCGGATATGACAACATTGGCAAAACCGTGCCGAAGTCAACGGTTCACGGGCGTCTGTCGAACATGCAACTGCGTCGTCGTGCATTGCGCCGTGTTCTTGTTGGACTTGGTCTGGACGAAGCCATGCCGTCTCCGTTCCTCGCCCCTGGTGATTTGAGCAATGTGGGTCTCACTGAGGACAACGTGTTGCGAATCGCCAACCCTTTGGTGGCGGATGAATCGATTCTTCGCACCTCACTGCGTCCTGGCCTCCTGCGTTCATTGCGCTACAACCAGTCGCACCGTGCACCCCGAATCGGTCTGTGGGAAATCGGTCATGTGTATCCCAAGTCCGGCGCTCAACTGCCCGATGAGTCGGAGCAACTTGCCATCGTCGTTGCTGGTGCCACGGCAGAGGTAGCCCTTGAGCAGTGGAACGCCATTTGTGATGCATTGTCGGTGGGCGCACAACTCGATCAATCACGTGTTCCTGCAGGGTTGCACGCCACGCGCTCGGCCAGCCTTACCCGCGGCAAGAAGGTCGTGGGTGTGGTGGGCGAGATTGACCCCGTCGTCCTCAATGAATTGGGAATCGATGGTCGCGTCAGCATTCTTGAGGTTGACCTCACCACCGTGTTGAACGAAGAACCCAAGCCCGTACAGGCTCGCGACATCAATCGTTTCCCCTCCAGCGATATCGACCTGGCTTTCGTGGTGCCCGAGAGCATCACTGCGTCCACCATTCAGCGCGCCATCCGCTCGGCAGCAGCCAAGCGATTGGTGAGCATTGACCTTTTCGACGTGTACCGCGGCAAGGGCTTGCCAGAGGGGTCCCGCAGCCTGGCTTTCCGTCTTCGTCTGCAGGAAGATGGCGGCACGCTCACCGACGCCGTCATCGCCGATGTGCAAAAAGCCTGTGTGGCCGCCGCCGAGAAGGCGGGAGCCTCCATCCGTAGCTAACCGACCGATGTCGGTACTGAATATCCTTGCATTGTCATACATCTAACTGTATGTTTATGCACTATGGTCACAGTTGGCATTGTCGGAGCATCGGGATTCACAGGCGCAGAATTATTGCGGTTGTGTGCCCAACACCCATCAGTTGAAGTGGTGGCAGCCACCGGTGATTCCCAGGCGGGCACATTGGCCAGTCATCTGTATCCATCGCTGGCTGCCGCGTACCCCAATTTGGTGTTCGAGGAATTCTCGCTTGACCGATTCGCGGGGCTCGATGTGGTGTTCCTTGGTGTTCCCCATGAAGCTGCTCTCGATATTGCACCGCAATTGGTGGGCAAGGTGGGGTGCGTCATCGATCTTTCCGCTGCATACCGCCTGAAGGATTCTTCGCTGTACCCCGATTGGTACGGATTCGAACACACACAGCCAGAACTCTTGGCACAGGCCGTCTACGGATTGCCCGAGTTGTATCGCTCGGCGTTGCCTGGCGCGTCACTCATTGCAACTCCCGGTTGTTATGTCACCGCGGCCTCGCTGGCCCTCACGCCGTTGGTGCGCGCCGGAATTATCAATCCGTCCGGCGTGATTGTTGATGCTGCCTCGGGTGTGAGCGGTGCTGGTCGTGCACTGAAGCATTCATCAATGTTTGCAACTGTCGATGAAGACTTCACGGTGTACGGATTGTTGAATCATCGTCACACACCGGAGATCGAGCAGGTCACCGGTGCACAGGTGTTGTTCACTCCGCACTTGGCTCCCATGAATCGTGGCATTCTCGCCACGTGTTACGCACGCCCACAAGGAGCTGCTCCCACCACTGCGTCGTTGTTGGCGTCGTTGGCCACCTTTTACAAAGACGAACCGTTCATCGTCGTGCGCCCACAAGAACCGTCAACGAAAGCAACGCTCGGCACGAACTGCGTGCACATCACCGCACGTTATGACGAACGCACCGGTTACGTCATGGTGCTCGCAGCGTTGGACAACATCGCAAAGGGTGCATCGGGTGGGGCAGTGCAATCGATGAACGTGGCACTCGGTCTGCCCGAAACCGCAGGACTCACGAATGTTGGGGTGTACCCATGACCGCCATCAACACCGCAGAAGTTCTTGTTGAGGCACTGCCGTATATCCGCCGGTTCGCTGGCAGAACCGTGGTGGTGAAATACGGTGGCAATGCGCTGGCTGGCACCTCAGAACATGATGCCTTGGCGCTTTTTGCTGAGGACATCGTTCTCATGCATACCGTGGGTATTCGTCCAGTGGTGGTGCACGGCGGCGGGCCGCAGATCAACGAAATGTTGACTCGGTTGAACATCGAGTCGAAGTTCTCCAACGGTCTTCGCGTCACCGACGCAGCCACCATGCAGGTGGTGCGCATGGTTCTCAATGGCGAAGTCAACCCTCAAATCGTGAGTGCCATCAACGTGCACGGAAACGTTGCGGTGGGGCTCTCGGGCGAAGACGGCCGATTGCTGCAGGTCAGGCCACGTGATGCAGAACTTGGATTCGTGGGCGATATCGAACGCGTGCGTCCCCAGGTGATCGAAAGCTTGCTCGATGACGGCATGGTGCCCGTCATTTCCACTGTTGGTGTCGACACCAACGGACAGCCCTACAACATCAATGCTGACACGGCAGCAGGTGCCATCGCAGAAGCGTTGGCGGCGGAGAAGATCATCTACCTCACCGACATCGCGGGGCTTCGTCGCGACATCAACGACGCTGGGTCATTGATTCAACGCACCACGGTGAACGAATTGCAGACACTCATCGAAGACGGCACCATCGCCGGTGGAATGATTCCCAAGGTCGAAAGCTGCATGCAGGCCGTGCGTGGGGGAGTCAAGAGCGCTCACATTCTCGACGGACGTATCGCACACGTTCTTCTTCTCGAACTTTTTACCGATCATGGTGTTGGCACCATGATCACAGGAGGTCAGTGATGACTCATCAATTCATGCAAAGCGCAGTAGCGCAGCAAGCAAATAACGGAAACGATTGGTGCCCATTCATTCCCGTCTTTGGACAACCATCGGTCATGTTCGAACGCGGTGAGGGCACGCAGTTGTGGGACATTGATGGAAAGCGTTATCTCGATTTTCTCAGCGGTATTGCCGTGGTGTCTCTGGGTCACGCAAATTCAGCAGTAGCTGCCGCCATTTCCCATCAGGCATCACAGCTTGTGCACGTGTCCAACTTCTTTGCCAACAAAGTGGCCACCGAAACGGCTGTCACATTGAACGGTCTCATGCGTGATGCGGGTGCAGGCGATGGTCAAGTGTTCTTCTGTAACTCAGGTGCTGAGGCAAATGAAGCGGCCATCAAGCTGGCGCGCAAGTTCGGCGGCCGTGGACGCCATGTCATGGTCACGGCGCTCGGTAGCTTCCATGGACGCACATTGGGTGCGCTTGCGCTCACCGGTCAGCCCGCAAAGCATGAACCCTTCCAGCCCATGCCAGAAGGATTCCGCTACTGCGAATTCGGTGACATTGCGTCGCTCGAAAAACTCATCGACCCCACGGTTGCGGCCGTCATGCTGGAGCCCATTCAGGGTGAAGGCGGTGTGATCCCCGCTGATCCGCAGTACTTGCAGGCTGTACAGAAGTTGTGTCGCGAGCGGGGAGTGCTCCTCATTGTCGATGAAGTGCAAACAGGTTTCTGCCGCACCGGCAAATGGTTTGGCTTTGAACATGCGGGTATCCAGCCAGATGCTGTCACCTTCGCCAAGGGCATGGGCAACGGAATGCCAGTAGGCGCCTTGTGGGCACGAAGGGACATCGCTTCCGTATTGCAGCCAGGCGATCACGGTTCTACGTACAGCGGAACCGCGCTTGCAACATCAGCAGTGTCGGCCGTGATTGCAGAAATGAAGCGTCTTGATGTGGCATCGCTTGCAGTGAAGCAAGGTGCGCGACTCACTGCCGCTCTTAACAAGATTCCGGCCATTGACCACGTTCGCGGTGCTGGTCTGTTGTTGGGTGCGCAGCTCGCCAACGGTATTGAAACGAAGGATGTGGTTCCTGCATTGTTGAACAAGGGTCTCATTGTGAATGGCGTAAACGCCACCACCATTCGCCTGGCTCCACCGCTCACCGTGAGCGATGCGGAAATAGACGAAGCCGTTTCATTGATCGCAGAGGTTCTCTCATGACGCGCCATTTGTTGGACATTGCATCGCTGTCGGTGCACGAGCTTCGGCACATTCTCGATCTCTCCGTGAGTCAGACGACCATTGCTGAGAAGCCACTGGCTGACAAGGGCGTCGCACTCATCTTCGAGAAGCCATCGAACAGAACGCGCCACTCCATGGAGATGGCTGTCGTAGCTCTCGGGGGACACCCTGTCTATACACGCGGTGAAGAAGTCGGCTTTGATGTCCGCGAGTCTGTGGAAGACATCGCGCGCATCATGGCTGGCTACCACGCTGTATTGGCGGCACGTGTGTTCTCGCACTCCGTTGTTGAGCGCATGGCCGCGGTGTCTTCAGTGCCCGTGGTGAACATGTTGAGCGACATGTCGCATCCGCTGCAGGCACTTGCCGACATCATCACGATGGAAGAACATTGCGGACCCATCTCCTCGCTCACGGTTGCATGGATCGGTGACTACAACAACGTTGCACGTTCGTTGGGTGAGGCCGTGTGCAAACTGGGCGGAAACTTCACGCTCGGTTGTCCCGAGGGATACAACGCATCTCCCGACGAGATTGCGCGGTTGCAGGAGTTCGGTGGCTCGGTGCGTCAGAGCGTCGACCCGAAAGAAGCAGTCGCCGGTGCTCATGTGGTGCACACCGACACATGGATCTCGATGGGTCAAGAAGAAGAATCGGCAGCTCGTCGTGTCATCTTCGCTCCGTATTGTGTAGACGCTGCGCTCATGCAAAATGCTGACGCCAACGCAAAGTTCATGCACTGCATGCCGGCACATCGTGGCGAAGAAGTGTCTGCCGAAGTATTCGACGGTGCATCAAGCTTGGTCATTCAGCAAGGGCACCACCGTCTCACTGCCGCACGAGGCGCACTCGCCTGGGTGATGGGGAAATAGTCGTGAGCACCAAGCAACAACGCCAGCAGATCATCTCGCGCCTTATCGCGCAGGAAAACATCGCCAATCAACCACAACTGCAGGAACTGCTTCGAGAGCAGGGGATCGAGGCAACGCAGGCCACTATCTCGCGTGACCTCGAAGAACTCGGAGCCATCAAGATTCGTGTAGCTGGTGGAGACACCGTGTATGCCATCGCCGAATATGCGCCTGCACGCATTGCTCCGAGCGATCAATTGCGTCGTGTGATGGCAGAGTGGGTGGCAGAAGTGTCATCCAGTGGAAATCTTGTCGTTGTGCGCACGCCTCCCGGTTGTGCGCATGTGGTTGCTTCCGCGCTCGACCGCAGTGGCCTGGTGGGTCTGCTCGGCACCGTTGCAGGTGATGACACCATCTTGTGCATAGCCACCGAAGATATGTCGGGTGCCGGATTGGCAGAACAACTGCGGTCATTGTCGGGTGTCACCGACGCCACTGGGGGTATTCCGCGGAAGAAGGGGACAGCCAATGTCTGAGAAGAACGTTTCAGAAGGTGCCGCATTGTGGCACGGCCGCTTTGAAGAAGGTCCTGCAGAGGCTCTCATGGCGTACACGGAGAGCTTGTCATTCGACAAGCGTTTGTGGCCCGATGACATATTTGGTTCCAAGGCACACGTCACCATGTTGATGGCGGTGGGCCTCATGTCAAAGGTCGATGGTGACAACGTGTTGGCAGCCCTCGACACCGTCGCCCATGAATTCGCTTCCAACTCGTTCGTGTTCGAGCCGTCCGATGAGGACATTCACACCGCCATTGAACGCCGGGTCACTCAGATTGCCGGCGAACCGGGTGGTCGAATCCACACGGGTCGAAGCCGTAACGATCAGGTGGCAACTGCGGTTCGTCTGTGGTGCAAGCGCGAAGTCGCAGTGGTTCGGTCGAAAGTTCTCGAACTTGTCGACACGCTCGAGGCACGTGCCACAGAAGCAGATGCGCAACAGGTCCGCCTGCCCGGTTACACGCACGTACAGCATGCGCAACCCGTACTTCTTTCGCATCATTTACGTGCGCATTGTTGGGCACTGTTGCGCGACGCATCACGTCTAGCTGACACACTGCAGCGTCTCGATGTGTCGCCATTGGGTGCGGGCGCACTGGCTGGTTCGTCGTTGCCCATCACTCCGGACATATCCGCAAATGCGATGGGCTTTGCAACAACGTTTGCCAACTCGCTCGATGCGGTTTCCGACCGTGACTTCGTGGCAGAAATCTTGTTCGACATTGCCTTGCTCGGTGTTCACCTCTCGCGTATCGGTGAAGAGTGGGTGCTGTGGACCAGTGCTGAATTCGGTTTTGCAACATTGAATGACGCATACGCCACTGGTTCTTCCATGCTTCCGCAGAAGAAAAATGCAGACATTGCAGAACTTGCGCGCGGCAAAGCAGGTCGACTCATCGGCAACCTCACGGGGCTTCTCGCAATGTTGAAAGGTCTTCCACTTGCGTATAACCGTGATCTGCAAGAGGACAAAGAACCCTTGTTTGATTCTGTGGATCAGGTTCGTCGTGCCCTCGTCGCGTTGAACGGCATGATTTCTACTGCAACGTTCAACGTGGACAACATGACGAAAGGTGCAGACGCCGAAGCCCTGGTGGCCACGGATTTGGCTGAGTGGTTGGTGCAACGCGGCATGCCATTCCGTGAGGCACATGCTGTGGTGGGCAAGGTGGTGCGTGATGCATTGGCATCTGGCACTCAGATGGTCGAACTGGTGAAGTCGCATCCACAGTTGGGCGCAGATGCCGCACAAATGTTCGCGCCGGGCGTGGCTGTGGCCAATCGACGTTCGCCGGGTGCGGCCGGTCCAGAAGCTGCACCACTGCAACAACAGCGTCTGCTTGCTGCAATCGCAGAGGCGAAAGAGGCTCTCTGATGCCATTCGTTGAACGCATCCGTGTCCGATACAACGAATGCGACATGCAGAACGTGGTGTTCAATGCCAACTACTTCATGTATGCAGACGATGCGGTCGCGCAATGGATGAGGCATGCAGTGAACGAGATGAATGGCGTGTCGCCCGAGCAATTGGTGCAATGGTCCGATCTTGGTTTCGACTTCATGTTGAAGACCACAACTGCCACCTGGCACAAAGGCGCCACGTACGGTGACGTCATTGAGGCAACCTGTACTGCCACTCGTTGGGGCAACACTTCGTTCGACGTTTCCGTGTCGATGACCGTCAAGGCTCAACCGATTTTCGATTGCGTCATCACGTATGTGAGTGTCACGCCGGGCACCCACACGCCAGTGGCGGTACCTGAACAAATTCGTTCAGCACTGAGTCGTTAGATCTGTTCGCCAATCCATTTCATGTTCTGGCCGTGATAGCTCACCTCGCACAAGCGAAATTGCAACGGCGTGTCTTCGCCATTCCACACAGTGGCGCGAACATCTGCAACGGGACCTGCGGGCTCCATGCGAGCCCAAATCAATGGCCTATCTGACGTTGCTGCCTCTCCAGCATTGTTGAGTGCAGTTACAAACCTCTTCTGTACTGAGTCGCCCAAGTACTGCCACGTGATGGAGTGGAACACCATGGTGGCTCTGTCTCGTTCGCGGGATAGTTGGCGTTCAATCCACGTGTCAGCAGATTCGCGTTCAATGAGCGGTTTGTGTTTCTGGGCAATTTCTATGGCCGAGCGCAAACGATGAAGTCGCTCTTTTTGGTCGGGCCACACAAATGACAACAAACGAATCTCCTCGTCTTCGTTCGTGACATCAATGGGGTGCAGGTCGGCTCCTTTGCGCTGCACAATGCGGGCTCCAACGCGAGGCACCAGTGGTTCATCGGCGAACCAGTCACCCATGAAGCGCAATGTCGATTGTGGGTCGCCCATGCGCAACTGTTTGAAACATGCGTAGAAACGATCAAAGTTCAGGTTCAATCCTGCACTCGCACCAACTTCCAACCAATCAAGTTCAGCAACTCCGAATTGTGTGACCCAGTGACTCAACACCAAGTGCACCACACTTCGTCCGACCTCGTTTGTCTGCACTTGGCTGTTGAGACCCAACTCAATCTCATCCAAATGGTCACGCATATATGCAATGAAGTCACTGGGAAAGTCTTCACCGGGCTTGCCACCCACACTGGGGTAATGGCGGGCCAATCGAGGCTCGTTGCCTCGCAACACAACACGATGAATTGCACCTGCCAATCGCAGTGGAGTCGCGTCGTGGATTGGTTTGCCGCTGCGCCCCGCAAGGATTGCAAAGGTGCGTCCACCCATCTCGTAATCCTCTAGTAGCTCAGTGAACAATGCCTGATACATGGGGGAGCCGAGCGAGCCACACACCTTTGCCTGTGCTTGCAGAGCCTCTTTCATGGGGTCAACTTCAAAAAGGGAAGGACTTCCTGGCAGCGAACTCATAGCGATTCGTCAACAATAGAGGCGGGTATTGGAGTGCGCCTCATGCCAACATAGACACGTGACTACTCCTGGCCTTCTTGCCGATCTTTCCGCTCGTGGACTTATTCATGATTCCACTGATGCCGCCGCTCTCGAAGCGCGCCTCAATGAGAAGGCCATCGGCATTTATGTGGGTTTTGACCCCACTGCAGATTCCTTGCATGTCGGTCATCTTCTCGGACAATTGACGCTGCGTCGATTCCAACTCGCCGGACATCGTCCGTTTCCGCTTGCAGGTGGTGCAACCGGAATGGTGGGCGATCCATCGGGAAAGAGCGAGGAACGCAATCTCCTTGATGCTGAAACCTTGCAACACAATGTCGATTGCATCAAAGGTCAGTTGGCGAATCTTCTCGACTTCTCACCAGGAGCCAACGCTGCAACTTTGGTCAACAACGCGGACTGGACAGCGAATGTCAGCGCGCTTGATTTCTTGCGCGACGTCGGCAAGCACATCACCGTTAATCAAATGATGGCGAAAGATTCCGTGAAAAGTCGCTTGAATTCTGAAAACGGTTTGTCATACACCGAGTTCTCGTACATGCTTCTGCAAGCCAATGATTTCAGGCATCTTTGTGCCGCTCACGATGTTGAGTTGCAAATGGGTGGATCCGATCAATGGGGCAACATCGTTACCGGAATCGACCTCATACGTAAGACGTTGCAACGAAATGCATTCGGTGCAACGTGGCCGCTTGTTACGCGCAGCGACGGACAAAAGTTTGGCAAGACCGCAAGCGGTGCAGTGTGGCTCGACGCACAACGAACATCGCCGTATCAATTCCGACAGTTCTGGATTCAACTCGCAGATGCAGATGCATTGAAATACTTGCCGCAGTTTTCTCTTGCATCAATGGATCAAGTGAATGCAATTGCTGCAGAACATGCAGCCGCACCAGAGAAGCGCGCAGCACAACGTCACCTTGCTACCGAACTCACCACCATGGTGCATGGGGCAGAGGCTGCCCGTCACGCAGAAGCAGCAGCGGACATCTTGTTCGGTGGCAATCCATCCGGAGCTTCCGTCGAAGCTCTTGAGACAGTGGCGGCCGAAGTACCTCGAACGGTTGTTTCCCGCACAGACCTCGACGACGTGTTCGGACTTTTGTCACGCACCGGCCTGGCAACGTCCAACAGCGATGCCCGCCGCACCGTGCAGCAAAAGGCGTTGCGCGTGAATGGCGTGCAGCTTGAAGACGGGGAAACCCTTGCCAGTAAAGGGTTTCTGCACGATCGATGGATTCTGCTGAAAAAGGGAAAGACCTCGTATCATCTACTGGAGCTTGGCGCGTAGCCCCAGTTATCCACAGTTCAGAGATTCTTAAATTTCTCTGAAACCCATGTTGGAATTGGGTTGCACGCCGTTAGCATTGCAACTCGCCCCTTCTAAGCGTTTCACGCAAAGTTGGGTGTCGGTATCACTGCCCACTGGGTACATACCGAGAGCATTTGCTCCTTGAAAACAGAAGAGAAGACTGAACAACAGTGCGGGTGACAACATGGTTTTGCCATGGATGTCATCCAAGTCAATTCGGGGATGCATTCCCATGCATCCCCAACAAAAACAAATAAAAGTTAGGAACTGTGGCTCGAGGGTTTTTCCCCTTCGGCCACACGAACTTTCTTTCAGAACGCAACCGACGCAAGTCGGAAGTTCTTGATGGAGAGTTTGATCCTGGCTCAGGACGAACGCTGGCGGCGGGCTTAACACATGCAAGTCGAACGGAATCCATGGAGCTTGCTCCGGAAGATTTAGTGGCGAACGGGTGAGGAACACGTGAGGAACCTGCCCCGAACTTTGGGATAACAGTTGGAAACGACTGCTAATACCGAATACCTCCAGAGGAGCTCATGCTCCATTGAAGAAAGAATTTCGGTTCGGGAGGGCCTCGCGGCCTATCAGCTAGTTGGTGGGGTAACGGCCTACCAAGGCATCGACGGGTAGCTGGTCTGAGAGGATGATCAGCCACACTGGAACTGAGACACGGTCCAGACTCCTACGGGAGGCAGCAGTGGGGAATCTTGTGCAATGGGCGAAAGCCTGACGCAGCAACGCCGCGTGCGGGATGAAGGCCTTCGGGTTGTAAACCGCTTTTACCAGGAACGAAAATGACGGTACCTGGAGAATAAGGTGCGGCCAACTACGTGCCAGCAGCCGCGGTGACACGTAGGCTCCAAGCGTTGTCCGGATTTATTGGGCGTAAAGAGCTCGTAGGCGGTTCAGCAAGTCGGGTGTGAAAACTATGGGCTTAACCCATAGCCTGCACCCGAAACTGCTGTGACTAGAGTTTGGTAGGGGAGCGGGGAATTCCTGGTGTAGCGGTGAAATGCGCAGATATCAGGAGGAACACCGGTGGCGAAGGCGCCGCTCTGGGCCGACACTGACGCTGAGGAGCGAAAGCGTGGGTAGCAAACAGGATTAGATACCCTGGTAGTCCACGCCGTAAACGTTGGGCACTAGGTGTGGGTCTCAACTAACGAGATCCGCGCCGTCGCTAACGCATTAAGTGCCCCGCCTGGGGAGTACGGTCGCAAGACTAAAACTCAAAGGAATTGACGGGGGCCCGCACAAGCAGCGGAGCGTGTTGCTTAATTCGATGCTACGCGAAGAACCTTACCTGGGTTTGACATGTTTGGAAAAGCCACAGAGATGTGGTGTCCGCAAGGGCCAAACACAGGTGCTGCATGGCTGTCGTCAGCTCGTGTCGTGAGATGTTGGGTTAAGTCCCGCAACGAGCGCAACCCTTATTTTTAGTTAGTTTTAACATTCTAAAAATACTGCCAATTATAAATCGGAGGAAGGTGAGGATGACGTCAAGTCATCATGCCCCTTATGTCCTGGGCTACACACGTGCTACAATGGATATGACAAAAAGTCGCAAATTTGTAAAAATGAGCTAATCTCTAAACATATCCTCAGTTCAGATTATAGGCTGCAACTCGCCTAT
>JALQYL010000036.1 GCA_023254135.1 Ilumatobacteraceae bacterium
GACTTCAATGCCTTTCGCTCGGCCTTCACCGGCAGCAACTGTGTGATCGCTGCCAACTTCGCCATTGGTGCGGTACTCATGATGAAGTTCGCCGAACAAGCAGCTCCGTTTTTTGAGACTGCGGAAATCATCGAGTTCCATCACAATGCAAAGGCCGATGCACCCAGTGGCACCGCAATGGTGACTGCACAGCGCATGGCCGCCGCCAGCAGCGAATGGGCGGCTGACCCCACCAAGCACGAAATCATTCCTGGTGCGCGTGGTGGTGTGGGACCCGGTGGCATTCACGTGCACGGCGTACGCATGGTGGGCATGACCGCATCACAAGAAGTGATTCTTGGAACCGCGGGTCAAACACTCGTCATTCGTCACGACAGCAACGACCGCGTCAGCTTCATGCCTGGCGTTGTGCTTGCATGTCGTCGCGTGCATGAAAGCACCGGCCTCACCTTCGGTATCGATCAATACCTGTAAACAAAAATGCCCGCCTCGCCGAAGCGAGACGGGCATTTTGAGAAGTGAATTACTTCAACGCACTGATTGCTGCGTCGTAGTCGGGCTCTTGTCCGATTTCAGGAACAAGTTCTGTGTGCAACACAACGCCGTTTTCGTCGGCCACCACAACGGCGCGTGCCAGCAAACCGTTGAATGCACCTTCGTTCAACTGAACGCCGAATGCATCGCCGAAACCACCGCGGAACGAAGAAGCGTTCTGTACGTTGCTGAGACCCTCAGCGCCGCAGAAGCGACCCTGTGCGAATGGCAAGTCTGCAGATACGCAGTACACAACGGTGTTGTCGAGAGACGAGGCAAGTTCGTTGAACTTGCGCACGCTTGATGCGCACACTGGAGTATCAACGCTGGGGAAGATGTTGAACACCACGCGCTTGCCGGCAAGTGCATCGTTGCTGAAATCTTGCAGATTGCCACCGGTGAGTGTGAAGGAGGGAAGTGCCTTGCCAGGAACGGGAAGGTCACCAGATGTGTTGACGGGGTTTCCGCCGAATGCTGTTGTTGCCATGCGCGTCAGCCTATGGCGAGAATTGGCTCAGGGTTGCGGGGCACCAGGAGATTGTCGGCGAGCCGTTTGAAAGAACGAGATGGCGAACAGGGCGCCCACCACCCACCATTGGTACTTGTCGATGTACTTCAGGCTGGCGCGAATTTGGTCCTCGAAGGCTTTGCCGCCGTACCAAAGAATGACGAGGCGCATCACGATGCCGGCCGTGATGAACGTGAAGAACTTCTTGGGCGCCATGCCCAAGTGGCCCACCAGCAAACACACAATATTGGAGCCGGGCATGAGGAACACGGCCAACCAGCCCGCCCGCACCGTGGCGGCTTCTGTCCAGCGATAGATGCGGGGCATTTCGCCCACTTGCGATTCTGTCCAGCGCAGGGCGCGTTCGCCGTAGATGCGGCCCACGAAGAACAATGCGACTGCGGCAGCCAGAAGCCGCAAGAAACCGATGGTGAAAAACGGGAGGGCGTTTATGTATGGCACCGAGGCAAAAAGGTTGCGGTTGCGCGAGGACATGGCAATCACCATGGCGGGGTGGTTGTCCACCAGTGCTGGCCCAATGTTGGTGCCAATGGTGCCAATGGCGAACAGGAAGGACGTGAAGATAACGAGCAACCTGCGCATCTGTCCCACCGTACAGGCAACGAAGTATTCACGGGCGGAGGGGAATTGCTACGGTTTCTTTTCTGTGGCGGGGCCACGATTCCATAGGGGGACACCATGCAAGGTTTGATGCAGCCAACCCAGTTGACCATCAACTATCTCTTTGATCGCGCAGAGAAATATCACCGCGAAAAGACCATCGTCACAGCCACCGCAACGGGTCGTGATCGCATTACATATGGCGAGTGGGCAGAACGCACCCGTCGCCTGGGTGCCGCATTCGAGAAGTTGGGCATCTCGTCCACCGGTCGCGTGGCAACGTTCGCTTGGAATACCCAGCGCCACTTGGAGTTGTACTTCGCAGCACCATGCAGTGGTCGCGTGTTGCACACCCTGAACATTCGTTTGTTCCCCGAGCAGCTCACCTACATCGTGAACCATGCCGAAGATGAAGTGATTTTCATTGACACGTCCATCTACAACCTCATCGAGCCATTGCTCTCCACATTCACCACGGTGAAGCATTTGGTGTTCATGAACGATGGCAAGGGCGAAGTGCCCGCATCCGTTCCTGGCTTTGAAGTGCACGAGTACGAGTCACTCATCGCATCAGTGCAACCAATGCAATGGCCCGCCATCAAGGATGAAAATCAGGCCGCAAGCATGTGTTACACCTCGGGCACCACAGGCAACCCCAAGGGCGTGGTGTACCACCACCGCAGTACCTACCTGCACACCATGGGCACCATGATGACCGATTCCGTGGGTGTTGGTGAGTCCGACATCATTCTTCCGGTTGTTCCCATGTTCCACGCCAACTCGTGGGGTCTTGCACATGCTGGTGTGGCTAGCGGTGCCGACCTTGTGATGCCGGGACCAGATCTTTCAGGTCCTGCGGTCGCCAATTTGATTGTTGAAGAGAAGGTCACCGTTGCTGCAGGCGTTCCCACCATTTGGATGGCCGTGTTGCCAGAGTTGAAGGGACGCGACACATCGTCACTTCGTTGTATTCCGTGCGGCGGTTCTGCAGTGCCAAAAGCACTCAGCGAGGCGTATCGCGAACAAACCGGTTTGCCCATTTTGCAGGCATGGGGCATGACTGAAACAAGCCCCATTGCGGCCGTGTGCACATTGTCGAAGGCTGACCGCGAGTTGCCACAGGAACAGCAAGCAGAGTTGCGCACCACCGTTGGCCTCATCGCATTCGGCGTGGAGATGCGCGTGGTGGAGCCAGGCACCACCACACCACAGCCATGGGATGGCGAAACAAGTGGTGAACTGCAGGCATCGGGCGCATGGATTGCCTCCACTTATTACAACGATCCTCGCAGTGGCGAAAGCTTCACCGAAGACGGTTGGCTGCGCACCGGAGACGTTGCGGTGGTGGACCCTAAGGGTCGCATTCGCTTGGTGGACCGCACGAAGGATCTCATCAAGAGCGGTGGAGAGTGGATCTCGTCAGTTGACGTGGAAAACGAACTGATGGCTCATCCGAAGATTGCCGAAGCCGCTGTGATTGGCGTGCCACACCCCAAGTGGAGCGAGCGCCCACTTGCATGCGTGGTGGTGAAGCCTGGTGAAAACCTCACCAAGGAAGAAGTGATCGAGCACCTCATTCCACGTTTGGCCAAGTGGCAGTTGCCCGACGACGTGGTGTTCATCCCTGAGGTGCCAAAGACTTCGGTGGGCAAGTTCTCGAAGAAGACCTTGCGCGAAGAGTTCGCGGACTACAAATTGCCTGACGCTTAGGCGAAGCGATTGCCTGACGCCTGATGGGCAGTGCGGCGGTAGAACGTTGCGCCGAAACCAGCGAAGCCGATCATCAAGATGAAAACTGCGTAACCCGTGAGCGGGGAAGTGGTGACGGAATAGATGGCATCGGCTGAATCACGCGCACTCACGTCCACCACGCCATGCACCACGTTCTTGCCGATTGCCTTGATGACCAATGTGATGGTGCCTGCGCTCGCAATTGCGATGGCCACCATGCGGTGCGCGCCACGTGTGCGGCCGAATAACAGCCACGCCATGGCCAGAATGAACAGTGAACCGAACAGGAGTCCGGTGCGTGCTTTGCCTGCAATGTCAACAGCGGTGCGCAGATCTTCAACGCCCGACGCCTGAATCAATTTGAATTGCATGGTTGTTTCCTGAGGAACAAATGTCTTCAACGGAATGATCTTGGCGATGTAACCGTTGGAATCCTGAATAGACATTGCCGCGGCTTTCACAATGGGGCCGAGGTCCACCATGAAGTCTTGTTTCACGGTGGAGTCGCTGTTGATGAGTGCCATGAGCTGAGAATGGGCGGCGCGATTGGTGCCTTCCCACAATGTGGTGAAGGTCTGTGACTGCATGAACTCGTACACGGATTTCTGCAGGATGCTGCGCACCTGCAGTTCGAACTTGCTCTGGTCGATACCGGCCCGACGGAACAATGGGTCAAGTTTTGGGTTGCCCAGATCGGCAGAGTCGGTGAATGAATTGGAAATGAAGTCGCTGACTCGGCTGAGCGATTCAGGATTCTCGGCAATTGCCGCGACCGTTTGCACGTAGGTATCGGTGTCGAACACGGTGTTGTACGCCACGCGCACCACCAATGCCGCTACCAACATGATGGTGGCAAGGAAGGCCAAGAAGATGGCGACGCCGCGACGAAATGCCTTCATGTTTCCTACAAACGGCCAGAGTTGATGATGCTTTGCAGGAACTGTTGTGCACGATCCGATGTGGGGGCGGTGAACACCTGAGATGGATGACCCCGTTCAATGATGCGTCCGCCATCGAGCACGCACACCACATCGCTGGTGTCGCGGGCAAAGCCCATTTCATGTGTTGCCAATACCAATGTCATGCCCGATGCCTTCAGTTCGCGCACCACGTCGAGAACTTCACCCACAAGCTCTGGGTCGAGTGAACTGGTGATTTCATCGAGCAGTAATACCTCGGGCTCGATGGCCAATGCACGAACGATGGCCACACGTTGCTGCTGACCACCCGACAACTGGTCGGGATATGAGTCGGCTTTGTCGCCCAAACCAAAGCGCTCGAGTAGCTCACGTGCCTTCGTGGTGGCAAGTGCTTTGTTGACGCCCAAGGTGCGTGTGGGGGACAAGATGATGTTTTCCATCACCGACATGTGTGGGAACAGGTTGAAGTTCTGAAACACCATGCCAATACGGCGGCGAATGGGGTTTGCGTCAAGACCAGGTAGCGAAATGTCGACGCCGTCGAGATGAATCTCGCCATCGTCAATGGGTTCAAGAAGATTCAAACAACGCAACAACGTGCTCTTGCCGGAACCACTGGGCCCGATGAGCGTGACTACGGAGCCTTCGGCAATGTCGAGGCTGATGTCGTTCAACACAACGTGAGATCCGTATGCCTTTGTGAGGTTGCGCAGGGAAAGTTTGATGTTGCTCATCGCACCTTCGTTCCGGTGGTGCGGCGACGCTCACGTTCAATGAGGTAGTCGGTGGTGCGTGTGAGGGGAATGGTGATGCACAGAAAGATCACGGCAGCACCAATGAACGGCGTGAAGTTGGCGAACTTTGATTTGTCGATGCCTGCCTGGCGAAGAATTTCGATGGGTCCAATGAGGCTGACTAGTGCCACGTCCTTCTGCAAACTGACGAGGTCGTTCATCAGCGGTGGCACCACGCGTCGCACTGCCTGGGGAATGATGACGAAGCGCATGGTCTGCCAATTGGAAAGACCCAGCGAACGTGCAGCGGCGCGTTGTGATTCGTGAACACTTTCGATGCCGGCACGCCACACCACTGCCACGTTTGACGAGTAGGTGAGCACCAGCGCCACCGAGCCCCACAACAACGGACTGTTCCACGGCCGGTCCATGCCCAGGCCAGGGACGCCGAAACCGATGAGATAGATCCACAGAATCACGGGTACGCCACGCATGATGTCGGTGTAGGCAATGGTGAGGGCGCGAAGGGGAAACAGTGCCGGCGACCGTGAGTTGCGCGCCATGGCCACCAACATGGCGAACACCAAAATCAATGGCGCTGACCACGCAAAGATCTTGATATCAAGAACGAACGCGCGCAATAGATGCGGCAATGAATCCCGAAAGCGTTCACCGTTGAAGAACGAATGACGCACGCGGTCCCAGCGCGGCATGTTGGGCACGATAAGAACAATCGCGGTCACCACGATCAGCGAACTGACCGTGGCGACCGCGATGCTGCGACGTTTCCGTGCTTGCTCGTATGCAGCACGACGACTGGTGGTGGTGGCCATCGTTGATCAGTCGTCGTGGTGCGAAACAGGCCGTTATTTGATAACGGGAATCTCTGCCTTGCTGGACAACCATGTGGTGGTGATCTCAGCAAGTGAGCCGCTGCTCTTGATTGCGGCAAGTGCAGTGTTCACACAGCTCACCAATGGATTGTCCAGGTCGAACACCAAGCCGAACTCGTCTGCCTTGGCAGTTGCATCGGCAGGGAACTGTCCGAGAACGGATGAGCCTTCGATTTCCACGGCTGACACGTAGAGAGCGGTGGGAAGGTCGAAGATTGCTGCGTCAATTTGCTTTGCTTCCAAAGCAGCCTTTGCACCTGCGTTGTCGTCGTACACGAATGGCTCGGTGTCTGGCTTGATCACGTTGTTGATGAAGTCAAGGCTGGTGGTGCCAGCCTGTGCACCCAACTTCAACTTCTTGATGTCGGCAAGTGTTGTGACGCCCTTTGCGGCCGAATCGGTGAGGCCAACGATTGCCTGGTTGGTGGTGTAGTAACCATCGCTGAATGACACCGACTGCTTGCGCTCATCGGTGATGGAGTATTGCTGCAGGTTGAAGTCGAAGTTCTTCTTGCCTGGCTGAATGGCCTCGTCGAATGTTGTGCGAACCCACTTCACATTTGCATCGGAGTAGCCAAGCTCCTCGGCAATTGCGTAGGCAACGGCTGCTTCGAATCCCTGCTTGGTCTCGGGCTTGTCGTCGATGACCCACGGGCCATAGGCGGGTGAACCAGTACCAATGGTGAGGGTTCCTTCGTTGAGGGTCTTGCCCGCTGTGCATTCGTTTCCGGTGCCGGCGCCGCCCTGGGCGACCGCGGTGGTATCGCTGGACGATGATCCTCCACAAGCAGAGAGTGCAATGGTTCCGGCGATGGCCAGAGAGATGAGGGATTTGCGCATGTCAGGTTCCTTTCAGGTGGCAGAAAGCCAGCACGAATCTAGTCGTGGCACATACGGTCCGAAAATGGGAGATTCCGCCCGTATGGCACAGGGGATTGCGCCCTACCCGTGGGTAGCCGTAGTGTTTTGCAGTGAAGCGGGTCACACCCCTGCAATCGAAGGAGCATTCATGAGCCTCACCGACAAGACCAATCAGGAACTCATCGGCCGCGATGAACTGAACGACATTGAAGCCATCCTCGCCATCACCAATACCGATGTTGATGAGGTAGAGCACATTGTGAAGAACAACGCCGACTCCATCTTCACGTGGGACTATTCGTTGGCGCGTCCCACACTTCGCCGTTTGTATGAAAAGGCAAAGACCGGCCAATGGAACGGCACCACCGACCTCGACTGGTCGATTGATGTGGATATCGAAAAGAGCGTCTTCGAGGATTCACAGATTCTTGGCTCGGGTATGGAGCAGGCGTTGTACGCCGACACACAACTAGGCAAGTGGGGCGACAAAGAGTGGCTTGAATTCAACATTGAAGGTCGAAAGTGGCAGCTCAGTCAGTTCCTTCATGGTGAACAGGGTGCTCTCATCTGCACCGCAAAAATTACTGAGACCGTGCCCTGGTATGACGCCAAGTTGTACGCAAGTACGCAAGTGGTCGACGAAGCGCGTCACGTAGAAGTGTTCGCACGTTACCTGGACGAAAAGTTGGGCGGCGGCTATCAGGTGAACACTCACTTGCGTCTGCTGCTCGATGACATCATCAACGACAGCCGTTGGGACATGACCTATCTGGGTATGCAGATCATGGTCGAGGGGCTGGCACTTGCAGCATTTGGTTTCTTGCACGCCACCACCAATGAACCATTGCTGAAGAAGTTGTTGCGTTACGTCATGAGCGATGAAGCACGCCACGTTGCGTTCGGAGTGCTCAGCTTGCAAGAGGTGTACGCCGAAATGAGCGACAAGGAAATGAAGGATCGCCAAGAGTTTGCCTATGAAGCAAGCGTGCGCATGCGCGACCGTTTCCTGCAGCAAGAAGTGTGGGACCGAATGGGCGTGAACACCAAGGAGATTGCGCCGATGATGTTGCAGGACCCTTCACGCGCTTTGTTCCAGCAGATGCTTTTCTCGAAGATTGTTCCGAACTGCAAGAAGTTGGGTCTGCTCGATCGGAACGACAAGTGGCTGCGCCACAAGTTCGAGGAAATGGGTGTCATCCAGTTCGAGGATTGGGAAGACACCTCCGAGGAATTCGCAGCCTTCGAACTGGGCAAGGAAATGCCCACCATTGGTGGCTGATTCATCGAGAGCAACTGAGTGATTCGTATGAATGGGGGCGGTGTGACCGTCCCCATTCGGTCATAATGGGGCATGGCCCTTTTCGGACAAGTTCTCACGGCAATGATCACGCCGTTCGATGCCAACGGCGCACTCGATATTGCTGAGGCCATTCGCCTCGCGAAGTGGTTGCAAGACAATGGCAACGATGGTCTCGTTATTTCGGGCACCACCGGCGAATCATCCACGCTCACCGACCCCGAGAAGTTGGAGTTGTGGGAAGCCATCATTGGTGCCGTCACCATTCCGGTGATTGCAGGTTCTGGTTCCAACGACACGGCACACTCGGTGCACCTCACCAAAGAGGTCTCCAAGATGGGTGCCGCTGGCATTTTGGCAGTGGGTCCGTATTACAACCGTCCTCCACAGTCGGGTCTCATTGGCCATATTGAAGCCATGGCAAACGCCACCACGTTGCCTGTTGTTGTGTACGACATTCCCGTTCGCACGGGTCGCAAGATTTCTACAGAGTCCATTGCGTACCTTGCCAACAACGTGAAGAACATCAAGGCGCTGAAGGATGCGGCGGGTAACCCAGCTGAAACCGCGAACCTCATGGCGTTGGTGCCGAAGGATTTCGAGTTGTACTCGGGCGACGATGGTCTCACGCTTGCGTTCCTTGCATACGGAGGCGTGGGTGTGATTGGTGTGGCAACGCACTGGAGTGCACCAGAACATCAACTCATGATCAACGCCTTCAACAGCGGGGACGTGAAAACCGCACGCATCATCAATGACATCTTGTTGGAGAGTTACGCATATGAAACGGGAGATGCAAACCCCAACCCCATTCCGTCAAAGGTGATGATGAACCATCTCGGTTTCAACGTGGGTGAGTGTCGTTTGCCCATGGGTCCACCACCGGCCGGACTCGCAGACCGCGCACGCAAGGTTCACGAGAACCTTGAAGCAGCACGCGCACGTTTGCGCAAGTAACCCATGGCTCAGTCAGTACGTATCTATTTCCTTGGCGGTCTCGGCGAAATTGGCCGCAACTGCATGGTGCTGGAGCAAGACAACAAGTTGCTCCTCATCGACTGCGGCCTCATGTTCCCCGATGCAGATATGCACGGCATCGACTTGGTGTTGCCCGACTTCACGTTCCTCATTGAGAACAAGGAACGCATCGTTGGTTGTGTTGCTACGCACGGACACGAAGATCACGTGGGCGGCTTGCAGTTCTTGCTGCGCGAATTGGAATTTCCCATCTATGGTTCCGCAGTAACGCTCGGTCTTGCGCGTAATCGCATTGAAGAAGCAGGCCTTCTCAAGAACACCGACTTGGTCACCGTTGCCGATGGCGAGCGCATCAAAATCGGCCCGTTCGACGTGGAGTTCCTGCCCGTCACACACTCGGTGCCTCACGCACACGCCATCATCATTCACACACCGCAAGGCGTGATCGTGCATTCGGGAGACTTCAAGCTTGATCTCACTCCGGTCGACAATCGCCGCACAGATCTGGCGCGTTTGGGCGAGTTGAGTTCCACCGTGGGTATTCGTTTGCTCATGTGCGACTCGACAAACGCCGAAGAACATGGTCATGCACCCAGCGAGCGCAGTGTGGGTGCAGTGTTGCGTCAGTTGTTCCACGAGCATCGAGATCGTCGCATCATCACCGCCAGTTTCGCCAGCCACATTCACCGCGTACAGCAGGTGATTGAAGCCGCCATGGAGAGTGGGCGCAAAGTTGCTCTCATGGGTCGCTCCATGCAGAAGAACGTGGCGCTCGCCATTGATCTCAAACTCATCAGCGTTCCCGCCAGCGTGTTCATCGATGTTGAAAAGATTCACGACTTTGCGCCTGAAGACGTATGCGTCATCTCCACTGGTTCACAGGGAGAGCCCATGAGTGCGTTGTCATTGTTGTCGCGCGGCGAAAGCAAGTGGATCAAGGTGGGGGAGGACGACACCGTCATTCTCTCCAGCCATGCCATTCCCGGGAATGAAGGCAACGTGAATCGCGTGATCGATGGACTCATGCGCGCGGGAGCCAAAGTGGTGCACTCAGGTGTTGCCGATGTACACGCAACTGGTCACGCACAAGCCGACGAATTGAAGACCTATCACTCCATTCTTCGTCCGGAATATTTCATTCCTGTTCACGGTGAGTATCGCCATATGAAGGCGCACGCCGACCTGGCAGTGGTGATGGGCGCCGACCCGTCACGCGTGTTGCAGGCAACCGATGGTGATGTGGTGGAATTGTCCGACAACGGACTTGAATTCGTGGACAAGATTCCTGCGCACTACTTGTTTGTTGATGGCATCGTGGGTGATGTGGGTCAAGGTGTGTTGCGTGACCGTCGTGTATTGGCCGAAGAGGGCGTGGTGGTCATCGTTGCAACGGTTGATGCCGAAGCACACAAGGTCATCACCGGCCCCGAAGTGATCACCCGAGGCTGGGTCTATGCGCCAGAAGCGGATGACCTTCTCGATGAAGCCGAGGCTCATATTGAAAAGGCGTTGGTGCGTGCCCTCGATGACGGGGTGACCGATGTTGACTCTCTCGAGCGCGAAGTGCGCCGAGCTGCTGGAAAGTTCGTGAACGAGCGCACCAAGCGCCGGCCCATGATCGTGCCTGTGGTGATGACCACATAGGGTCCGCACGGCCCTCATCTCCTTATAAATAGGGGTATCCCGACGCAGCAAGCACCCCGTTGGTACCGTTTTTGCATGTCTGGCAAGGGTTCTAGTTCCTCATCGCGTAGTTCCAAGGGGTCGTCGGGCTCCCGTTCGGGCTCTCGCGCCGCCGTGAAGACCCCACCAAAGGGAAACACCCGCCCCTCAAAGAAGGCCACCCAAGATTCCGCTGCTCGTGAAGTCGTGCGCGGCCGCGAGGTGGAGTTCTGGGGAGTCGGTCTCATCTCGGCTGGCATCCTTCTCGTTCTTTCTATGTACCTGCACATGGCTGGTCCTCTGGGCGATGCCATCGACACCATGTTCGGTTGGTTGCTGGGTCTCGGACGCTTTGCGCTGCCCGTTGTGGTGGTGGGTGTCGGCGTGGCCATGGTGCGTCGCCGCAGTGTGGAACATCGTGTGCGTCTCACTGTTGGTTGGACAGTGGTGGTACTTGCCATCTTGGGTCTGTTGCACATCATCTATGGCGCCAACGAAATTGTTGCCACAGTTGATGCCATGTCACAGGCCGGTGGTTGGTTCGGTGCCGTCATTGGTGAACCGTTGCGCTCCACTCTCAGTTGGGCAGGCGCAACAGTGGTGTTGCTCGCCGTTGGTATTGCTGGCGCCATGTTGGTGACCGACACCACGTTGCCCGAGTTGTTGGTGGTGCTGCGCAAGTGGTCCACATCATTCACCAACGTTGCTGGTGATGCTGCACGCAAAGCCACCACCAATCGCAATGTCGCTCCCGATTCATACAGCGACTTGGTAGAGGTGCCAGGCGAACAAGAAGCTCGCGCGCGCAAGCAACCGCGCCCCACGTTGTACGACGCCGATGACGATGAAGACCTGCGCCCCATCAAGCCCAAGGCTCCACGCAAGTCGAAGCCACAAGGCGAACCAGGTGATGCAAAGCCCGCCGAATTCGTGGGCAAGCCCGGAATGAAGCGCAATGAATCAGGCGAAGATGCGGCTGTGTCAACGGTGCCGGCAGTGCCTGGTGTGTGGACATTGCCCAGCACTGATTTGTTGGGTCTCACCGAAGTGCACGAAGTGAACAAGCAGCGCGTAGCCGATCGCGGCATGTTGTTGCAGGAGTCGTTGGCATCACACGGAGTGGAAACAAAGCTCACTGGTATGACCGTGGGTCCCACCGTTACTCGATTCGAACTTGAGCTTGGTTCGGGTGTGAAGGTGGCCAAGGTGGTCAACCTCAACCGTGACATTGCCTATTCAATGGCTGCCACCGACGTGCGTATCTTGGCTCCCATTCCTGGCAAGTCAGCTGTTGGTGTTGAAGTGCCGAACGAGGTGCGTCAGTTGGTGTCTTTGGGTGACCTCATGGTGTCGCCCGAAGCAAAAGCCGCAACACACCCGCTCGATGTTGCGGTGGGTAAAGACATTGCAGGTCGCGCCGTGTTCTTGAACCTTGCTGCAACACCTCACATGCTCATCGCAGGTGCAACGGGTGCCGGTAAGTCCAGTGGTATCAACTCCATCCTCACCTCATTGCTCATGCGCAGCACGCCCGACCAAGTGCGTCTCATTCTCATCGACCCCAAGCAAGTGGAAATGGGGCAGTACGCCAAGTTGCCGCACCTTCTCACTGCGCCTGTCACCAATCCCAAGAAGGCCGCAAACGCACTCGGATGGGCCGTGAAGGAAATGGAACGTCGTTACGACGTTTTGGTGGAAGTGGGCTACCGCGATATCGGTGGCTTCAACGCGGCATTCGACAAGGGTGAAATCAATGACCCCAATGACGAAACCGCAAAGAAGTACGAGCGCATGCCGTTCATCGTGGTGGTGGTCGACGAATTGAACGACCTCATGATGGTGGCCGCGCGTGACGTGGAAGAGTCCATCACGCGTATTGCACAGAAGGCGCGCGCCGTGGGTATTCACCTCATCGTTGCCACGCAGCGTCCATCGGTGAACGTGATCACCGGTGTCATCAAAGCCAACATTCCGGCTCGCATGGCATTTGCCGTTTCCAGCCTCACTGACAGTCGCGTCATTCTCGATCAGCCCGGTGCTGAAAAGTTGGTGGGTAAGGGTGACATGTTGCTCATGCCTGGTAACACCAATGTGCCACAGCGTGTGCAGGGCTCGTGGGTGGAAGAAGAAGAAGTGCGCAAGGTTGTTGCGCACTGGCGTCGCCAATCACCCGAAGTGGTCTACGTGTCGGGCATTGAGGGCGAAGAAAACGGCGGCTCAGGCGGAGGCGGCAGTTTCTCTGGCGGCAGTGACGACGATGATTTGCTGAAGGCCGCCATGGAAATCGTGGTGCGTTCAGGTCTGGGTTCCACCTCGCTGTTGCAGCGCAAACTCAAGGTGGGCTTTGCTCGTGCAGGCCGACTAATGGACGAACTGGAAGAGCGTGGCATTGTGGGTCCAAGCGAAGGCTCAAAAGCACGCACCGTGATGATGAGCGTCGAGGAATTCGAAGCACTGGGGTAGAGCACATATGTCGAGCGTGGCATTCACTGAGATAACAGACGGACTGCAATTTCCGGAGGGACCAGTGGCAATGCCCGACGGCAGTGTCATTCTCACCGAAATGTTCGCGCACCGCGTCACACGCGTTGCGCCCGACGGCACCAAGACAACCGTGGCCGAAATCAACGGTGGCCCCAATGGTTTAGCTCTGGGGCCCGATGGTGCGTTGTACCTGTGCAACAACGGCAACGCCTTCACGCCGCACATCATGGGTGGTCTCATCTTCCCGGGGGCTTTCGATGCGTCGAAATACGTGGGCGGAAGCATTCAGCGCATCGACGTTGCCACCGGCAATGTCACCACGTTGTACACGCACTGTGGCGAGCATCCGTTGCGCGCGCCGAACGACATCGTGTTTGATGAGCACGGTGGAATGTATTTCACCGACCATGGTTTGCGTGAGGAACGCACCGCCGATCGCACCGGCATTTATTACGCCAAGGCCGATGGTTCCTTCATTGAGGAAATCGTGTTCCCCGTTGATGGTCCCAATGGCATCGGGCTCTCGCCTGATGGCAACACGGTGTACTGGGCGGAGACCCACACCGGCCGAGTGTTCGCACGCGGAATCACCGCACCAGGAGTTCTGGCGCCACTGGAAGGGTCTCCCGTTCTGTGCGGACTGCCCGGGTACCAGTTGTTCGACTCACTTGCAGTGGATGGCGATGGAAACGTGTGCGTGGCCACTCTTATCAACGGTGGCATTACGGTCATTTCGCCTGCAGGCGAGGTGTTGCAGCACATCGCCGTGGATGACCGCATCACCACAAATATTTGCTTTGGCGGCCCCGATTTCCAAACGGCCTACATCACCGCGTCATCCACCGGCCGATTGATCTCCATGCCATGGCCATACAAAGGACTCAAACTCCACTGGCAGTAGGCTGAACCCCAATGGGCCAGCGCTATTACATCGAAACGTTGGGCTGTCCCAAGAACCAAGTCGACTCGGAAAAGATCGCCGGCAAACTCATTGCCGAGGGCTACACCGCCACCGATAACCCAGCCAAGGCCGATGTGGTGGT
>JALQYL010000037.1 GCA_023254135.1 Ilumatobacteraceae bacterium
GAAGTTCGATCTCAAGTTGGACCTGCAAGGCACTGAGTTCCAAGTTGCTGCGTGGAAGTCGCTCGCCAAGGTTCCTTATGGCAAGACGGCCTCGTACGCGCAACAAGCAGCTTCAATTGGTCGACCGAAGGCAGTTCGCGCAATCGGCGGCGCAAACGGTCGTAACCCGGTGGCCGTGATTCTGCCGTGTCATCGCATCATTGGCGCAGACGGCTCGCTCACGGGTTTCGGCGGTGGTCTCCCGGTGAAGGTATGGCTGCTGGAACACGAGCAACGCGTACTCGCCAAGTGATGAATGCCTAAGGTGTGGCCATGAATCTTGTCGCCGATGTCCTCGCCGGAATCTTGCTTGCAGTGTGCGCATTCACTGCACTGGTGGATTTCACACAAAAGGAAAAGGCCTACGAGATGACCCGTCCGTTGCGCATTCCCGACAACGCGGTGCCTGTGCTGGGCGCTATCAAAGCTGCCGCTGCCATTGGTTTGGGTCTCAGCTATGCATCAGTAGGCATGGCGAAACTGGTGGGTGTCTGTCTGTGTGTTTATTTTGCAGTTGCAACGGCAACACACACTCGTGTGAAGGACAGCATGAAGCGAACGCTGCCGGCTTTCGTTCTTACTGCAATGTCGGTGCTCTTCGTGCTCACCACATTTGCGAAGTAATCAGTCGCGCAATTTGTTCCACTCGGAATCATCCATTCCAAGTTCTTTGTAGCGCTTGCTGATCCAGAGGGGTACCTCGATTGGTTCGCCTCGGTCGATCTCGCTCACCATGTCGCCGTTTTCGTCCCACATGTGGCACGTGTTGAGATTCATGGCATAGCTGCGGCGACGCTGTTCCTTCGACATGGCCTTGCGGTCTTCTTGGCTGGTGCCGGCGCTTGTGCCCATACGCATTGACCATGTGCTCTGAATGGCAACGGGTGCCATGGCGGCGAGCAATGCACCGATGTGCGTGCAACCACGAGGGCCACCGAAGAGTTCCTTCACCTTGTTGTTGAAACCCCTGGCAATAGAAAGGCCAACCAGTTTTTGGTAGTCGGGCACGATGTCGGTGCAGTGGGTGTGTGGGTGTTCGCGGAATGTGACACTTGCGTTGGTGATCTCCAACGAAGGAAATGAGAGAGTGAGGTCAACAATCATGTGGTGCACCCACAGAATGTCCGGGTCATGGGCAACGTAGAGACCTGCGGGCTTTTCGTCGTACACCACGCCACGCAACATGAAACTGTCCTCGTTCAATTTGTATGTGCGCACTTCGTAGCGTCGAGTGTGAATGAGTGTGCTGCCTTCAGGCGCAGGGGGGAATGCTTCGTACGTAACCACGTATTCAACTGTGGCAGATGTGTGGCGTGCCTAACGACCCCAAGAAGTACATATGTCAATTACGCAATGTAAATAGGGGAAATTGCGTGACCACAAACACGGAACTTTCTTGCAATGTTCGTGATGCCTAACAGGGGGGTGCGGTCATAGCGTGTTGATGAGCGCAGATCTTTGCGTCAAGGGAGAGAAAAAATGATTGAGGGTTCTTCAAAGAACAAATCACTCGTTGATGGGAACGCACTGTTCTCACTGGTGATGTTGGCCGTCATCGCGATGGTCGTTTCCATTGGTGCAATTGGCATTGTGTCAATCGCCAAGAGCAAGGGCACCGGTGGTGCATCCGCAAGTGGCACTACCACGGTGCAAGTCACGTTGTCAGAGTTCAAGGTCACCTTGAGTCCTTCGTCAGTTCCTGCCGGCAACGTGATTTTGAACATTCACAACGCTGGTTCTGCTGAGCACAACTTGGCGGCCAAGGCATTGAGCAAGCGCGTTCCCAACATTCCCGTTGGTGGCAACGCCACTCTTGACCTCGGCGCAATCAGCAGCCCGGTTGAACTCATTTGTGAAGTTGCTGGTCACGAGTCGTCGGGCATGAAGGCAACGCTTGGCATCGGTGCCGCATCGATGGACAACATGGCAAGCGGATCTGAAACACAGATGACGAACGAAGAGATGGACGCCGCAATGGCAGCCATTGCAAAGCGATTCCCAGAAAAGACGTCGGTGACTGGTGGTCAGGAACTGGCTCCAAAGATCCTCGCCGATGGAACAAAAGAATTCGACCTCACTGCAAAGATCGTTGACTGGCAAGTGGATGCCGAGACAACCGTGAAGGCATGGACCTACAACGGTCAAGTGCCAGGTCCACAGCTTCGTGCAAATGTGGGGGACAAGATCAAGATTGTTCTGAAGAATGACCTGCCAGAGTCAACATCTATGCACCTGCACGGTCTTCGCGTGCCGAACGCCATGGATGGCGTTGACCCACTCACGCAAGATGTCATCAAGCCGGGCGCAACGTTCGTGTACGAATTCACCGCCAAAGAAGCAGCCATTGGCATGTACCACTCACACCACAACGGTCAGGTGCAGATTCCGAACGGTCTTGCGGGTTCATTGATCATCAGCGACTGGAAGGAGCTTGTGATGAACAAGTTCGCTTCGAAGATCAAGGATGCGAACAACAAGATCGAGCAAGAGGTTGTGATGGTCTTGAACGATGCCGGAACAATTGGTCTCTCATTGAACGGCAAGTCGTTCCCTGCAACGGCTCCGTACACCATGAAGGTGGGTGAGACAATGTTGGTGCACTATTACAACGAAGGTCTCATGACCCACCCCATGCACTTGCACCAGCCACGCGGCCTTGTGGTTGCGAAGGATGGGAAGTTGCTTGATTCACCCTTCTATATGGACACACTGAATGTGGCGCCCGGTGAACGTTGGACCGTGGCCTATACGGCAACCGACAAGGGAGCATGGGCATGGCACTGTCACATCCTCAACCACGCTGAGACGCCACAAGGTATGAAGTACATGGTGACTGCAGTCATCGTGAGTTAACTCTCACAACTCCTTATGAAGAGCCCGAGGCAGTAGTGCCTCGGGCTCTTTTGTTTCTGCCACGAGAACTGTGGTCGTTGTCAGGCACAATGTTGGGCGTGACTTCATTGAAAGAAACCCTGCAAGCCGATCTGACTTCTGCCATCAAGGCAGGTGACGACATGCTCAAGTCCACCCTGCGCATGGCCATTGCAGCGGTAATGAACGCCGAAGTGGCGGGCAAGGAAGCCGTAGAACTTTCCGACGACCAAGTGGTGAAGGTGTTGCAAGGCGAAGCTAAGAAGCGTCTTGAGTCGGCAGAAATCTACGAACAAAACGATCGTGCCGAGGCGGCGGCAAAAGAGCGCGCTGAAGCAGAAGTGTTGGCCAAGTACCTTCCTGCCGCAATCGACGATGCCGCGCTTGCAGCCGTTGTGGCAGAAGCTGTTGCTGCAGCCGAGGCAGCAGGGAACACGGGAATGAAGGCAATGGGCATGGTGGTCAAAGCTGTGCGAGACAAGGTCGGTTCTTCGGCTGACGGGTCGAAGATTGCTGACATGGTGAAGGCCGCACTCGCATAATGGCTGTTCCTGATTTTCAAACAAAAGACCCATCGCCGGCAATGGCCCGCACCGTGGCTGCATTGCGCCGTGCGATGAAGGCTCTGTATCACGTGCATCCAGAGCACAACGACGACGCCATCGCAGCAACTGCAGAACAACTCACCGATGCACTCATTGCGGCGGGCACTTTGCCGTTGGGGCAGGATTCCGATGTGCGTTACACGCGCAACCCCATCACTGGTTCCATGAATCCCATTGCTCCGCCGGCTGAGTATGAATATCTCGAGAACGGGGTGCGAGGCACTGTTCGTTTTCATGAGGGATATCAGGGCCCGCCAGCGTGTGTGCACGGTGGTTATGTGGCGGCATTGCTTGACGATGTCCTTGGTCGCACTCGCCATCTCACGGGGCGAAACTGCGTGACCGGTTCCCTCAACATCTCGTACAAGCGCCCCACGCCACTCAATGCTGACCTCGAGGTTGCGGCAACGATTAGTGAGATCCTGGAACGCAAATTCATCGTGACGGGCGAAATAACGCACAACGGAGAGGTCACCGCCATGGCGGAGGGCATTTTTGTGTTTCGTGACACCGAAAAATTCAATGCACTCGTTTCCGAGGCGCGCGACGCATCTCGCTAAGGTCACAATTATCACGTGCTGAGTGCACGAACAAGGGAGTCACCATGTCGAACGAACTCATTCTCGATTCACTGCGTCGCCGTTTCCGCGCGTTGTTCTCGCTGTACGAAGATGCAACCGCCACCATGACACTTGAGCAGGTGAACCACCGCGAGAAAGACCTGGTGATGCCCATCGCATTTTCGTTGTTTCACTGGGTGAACATGATTGACGCGTCGATGATGATGCTCACGGGTGAACCATTCATCTGCAACGACGAAATCATGGACGCCATCAACCTTGAAGTGCGCGACCACGGCAAGCACCGCACCGTTGAAGAAATGCACGTGCAGCAAATCGGCAACTATGAAGCATTCATTGATTACATGAACCAGGTGTTCGCTCGCATCGAGAAGTACCTGGCCGAACTGCAGCCCGAGGAACTCACGCGTTTGGTGGTGCCACGTCCGTTTGGTCCAGCCATTGCCAATACCTTCTCAGCTCGAGTAGCTGGTCCTGAGGGCATCACGGTTCTTGACGGCATTGAGTGCTGGCTGTATCAGCACGGCATGCGCCACATGGGCGAGATTGAACTTGCGCGTTCATTCGTGGGCCTGCAGGGCATGACCTCGTAGTCCGAATTGGCGCCCACGGCAGGAATTGAACCTGCGACCCCTTGCTCCGGAGGCAAGTGCTCTATCCGCTGAGCTACGTGAGCGTGGTGTGAAATTCACGCTGCAAGAAGTCTATGGGACGAGAAATGGAACGCCGTTGCGCCCTGTGGGCAAGGCAGAATGGATACTCCATGGCTGATCCACTTCTCTCCGTTGCAGAACGACTCGCACCCGCATTCGCGGCTGTGGCTGGCACGGCCTGCGACCCAGTGGTGCGCCCCAGCGATCGGGCGGATGCCCAAGCCAACGGAGCTCTCGCTCTTGCCAAGTCATTGGGTCTTCAGCCACGCGAAGTGGCACAAAAGGTTCTCGATGCCGCTGGTGACTTGTCGGACATGTTGGCTTCCACCGAAATTGCGGGTCCCGGCTTCATCAACCTTGTGTTCACTGATTCGTTCATTGCATCTCAAACACTTCAGGCGCTCAACACCTCAACATTGGGCGTACACGCGACACCAACTCCGCACACCATCACCATTGACTACTCATCGCCCAACGTGGCGAAGGAAATGCACGTCGGCCACCTTCGTTCAACGGTGATTGGAGATGCACTGGCACGCGTGCTCGATTTTGTTGGTTACAACGTGGTGCGAGAAAACCACATAGGTGACTGGGGAACGCCTTTCGGCATGCTCATCGAACATCTCATCGATCTGGGTGAAGAGGCCGCCGCCCATGAGTTGGGAATGGGAGACCTCAACGGTTTCTACAAGGAGGCTCGCCGTAAATTCGAGGAGTCGGAGGATTTCAAAACTCGTGCGCGACTGCGAGTGGTGAAACTGCAGGGCGGCGACGAGGAAACCCTGAACTACTGGCGAACTCTCGTGAATGAGAGCACTCGCTACTTCAACAAGGTCTACACACAACTTGGAGTGTTGCTCACCGACGATGACCTCATGGGTGAGAGTGCCTACAACAACCTGCTGGCCGAGGTGGTGGAACGCCTCAACAAGGCGGGCGTGCTGGAAGTGAACGATGGGGCAGAAGTGGTGTTCGCCGACGGCTTCACCAATCGCGACAATGAACCACTGCCGCTCATCATCCGCAAGGGCGATGGTGGATACAACTACGCCACCACCGACCTTGCTTGTGTCATCGACCATGTGGAGCGAGTGGGTGCCAAAGCTTCCTATTACGTGGTGGGTGCGCCGCAAGCGCAACATTTCCAAATGATTGAAGCAGTGTCTCGCAAGGCCGGCTTCTTGCCAGACGACTGCACGCTCAATCACATTCAATTCGGCAGCGTGTTGGGTTCTGACCGCAAGATGTTCAAGAGTCGTTCGGGCGACAACGTGAAGTTGGCCGAATTGCTCGATGAAGCCATTGAGCGCGCGGCGGCAGCAGTTGCCGAAAAGAATCCTGAAATGCCCGCCAGTGAGCGTGCCGACGTGGCACGCATGGTGGGCATTGGGGCGGTGAAATATTCCGACCTCGCCAATGATCGCGTGAAGGATTACATCTTCGACTGGGATCGCATGTTGGCTTTCGAGGGCAACACCGCCCCGTATATGCAATATGCACATGCGCGTATCTGCAGCATCTTCCGTCGCGCAGGGGTGGAACGCGCATCTGTTCGCTCCGCTCAGTTGCAGCTCAATGATCCCCGCGAACGTGCACTTGCATTCCGCATCTTGCGATTCGACGCGGCCGTGTGGGAAATGGTGGACACCATGAGCCCGCACAAGTTGTGCACGTACTTGTTCGATGTGGCGTCCGACTTCACCTCGTTCTACGAACACTGTCCCGTTCTGAAGGCAGAATCAGAAGAAATTCGTCAGTCGCGTTTGTTGCTGTGTGATGCCACGGCGCGCACCATTTCCCAAGGGCTTGCACTGCTGGGAATCGAAGCTCCGGAGCAAATGTGAGCGCCATCGACCTACGTCTTTTGCCAACAACGGCATCGGTGGATGGTGCGGGCAATCTCTCCATTGGTGGTGTATCCATCGCTGACCTTGCTTCGCAGTTTGGCACTCCACTGTTTGTGTATGACGAGCAACATCTGCGCGAACGTTGCAGGGAAGCAGTTGCTGCCTTTGGTCCCGACAGTGTCATTTACGCCACCAAAGCATTTCTCTGCAAGGCCATGGCGCAACTTGCTCATGAAGAAGGCGTGTTGCTGGATGTCGCCACTGGCGGCGAGTTCCATGTCGCGCTACAGGCGGGTGTGCCCGGCGATCGATGCGTGATGCACGGCAACAACAAGTCGCTCGACGAATTGCGCATGGCCATCACCAACAACATTCGTCACATCGTGGTGGATAGTTTCGACGAACTTTCGCGTTTGGAGACTCTTCACGCCGAGGGACTCGCAGTGCCGCGAGTGCAACTACGTATCACCCCTGGCGTTCATGTGAACACGCATGATTACATTTCCACTGGCCAGGATGATTCGAAGTTCGGTTTCAACTTGAACAACGGCGATGCACACCGTGCAATTGAACAAGCACGGAATTCCGCGGCTGTCAACCTTGTTGGCATTCATTGCCACATTGGTTCCAATGTTCTTGCCATCGAAAACTTTGAGGATGCCAGCAAGGTGATGGTGGATTTATTCGCTTCATCCGGTTTGCAAGAGCTCACGTTGGGTGGTGGACTCGGAGTCGCATACACCGAGCGTGACAATGCGCCCACCATGCAACAGTGGTCCACCGTTCTTAAGCGAGCTGCTGCATCATTGCCCTCCACGGCGCGCATTTATGTGGAGCCTGGTCGCAGCATTGTGGCCACTGCAGGCATCACCGTGTACAACGTGGGCACCGTGAAACACATTGAAGGTGTGCGCACCTACATAGCCGTTGATGGCGGTATGAGCGACAACATGCGTCCCGCGTTGTACGAAAGCGAGTACGAAGTGTTCGATCCTGCACGTACCAATGCTGATCGAACTGAACGCGCGCGCATTGTGGGCAAGCATTGCGAAAGCGGAGACATCCTTGTGTTCAACGCGCCCGTTGCTCCCAACGTTGCAGTGGGTGATCTTCTTGTCACTCCCGTCACCGGTGCTTACGGTTATTCCATGGCCAACAACTACAACAAGGTCACCAGGCCTGCCGTGGTGTTCGTTGCAAATGGCGTGGCCCGTCTTGTGGTGCGGCGCGAAAATCTCGACGACCTCACTCGACTCGACGTATAACGCCACACCCCTTCCGTACGTTCGGTACGTACCTGAAGGAGCAACATGTCTGAAATCACCGAATGCCCATCCTGTGGTGGCCCCGTTGTCGATGCCGGTGGTATCGACGTGCGCTGCGTCAACTGTGGAGCCACCTTCAACGACATGGTGGAAGATTTCGAGACGGAAGAAATGGTGGAACGCTTGGTGGAGTTGGGAATTGACCCGCTCGACATTGACGCTGACGATTACTTCAGCGAATAATCCCTGTCGGGGCGGTGGCCCCTGCCAATAGGCTGATGGGTCTATGGCACAGGCCCCCCACTCTGATTCAGTCGTGCGCATTGGCGTGCTCGGATGCGGCAATGTAGGCGCAGCGTTCGTTCAACTTGTTGAGCGTCAAGCAGAGGTCATTGAGGCCCGAACTGGCATCCGCCTGCAAATCGCTCGCGTCGCAGTTCGCAATGTGAGCCGCGACCGAGAAGTGCAACTGCCCGAAGGCGTGCTCACGCGTGACGCCCAGGCCATGGTGTCCGATCCCACCGTTGACCTCATTGTTGAAGTCATTGGCGGCATCGAGCCTGCCCGCGAACTCATCTCCACGGCCATCGCCAACGGCAAGCCGGTGGTTACCGCCAACAAGGAACTGCTGGCCAATGTGGGTCATGAACTCTGGGCGCATTCCGATGCTGCCGGTGTTGACCTTTTGTTTGAAGCAGCAGTCGCTGGTGGTATCCCTCTCATTCGTGCATTGCGCGAATCGCTGCGTGGTGAGCCTGTGCGTCGTGTGATGGGCATTGTGAATGGCACCACCAACTTCATTCTCACCAAAATGACCGATGAGGGTGCCGACTATTCGGCGGCGCTCAGCGAAGCGCAACGTCTCGGATTCGCCGAACGTGATCCAACCGCAGACGTTGAGGGATTCGATGCCGCTGCAAAAGCCGCCATTATCGCCAGCATCTCGTTCGGTGCTCGCGTTGTTGCTGGCGATGTATATCACGAGGGCATCAGTGGCGTCACCGCTGCAGACATTGCCATTGCGCAGCGTCTTGGCTACGTGGTGAAGCTTCTTGCTATCGCCGAACAAGATGTCGATTCACCCACCGTTGCTGTGCGTGTGCACCCCGCAATGGTTCCCGTTGCGCACCCACTCGCAAGTGTCCGTGATTCGTACAACGCCGTCTTCGTTGAAGGTGATGCCGTTGGACAACTCATGTTCTACGGACGTGGCGCCGGCGGATTCCCCACGGCTTCCGCTGTGCTGGGTGATGTCATCGACGCAGCCGTGAACCTTCGAAAGGGGACTCACGGCACCATTGGTGCATTCCAGCGTGTGCCCGTTCGCCCCATCGACGAAACATCGTCGCAGTACCTCATTGGTCTCGATGTGGATGATCAGCCGGGTGTTCTTCACGCAATCACTGGTGTGTTTGCGAACCACGGTGTCAGCATTCGTGCCGCCGAACAAGAAGGCATCGGTGAAGGGGCACGTTTGGTGTTTGTTACCCACCGTGCCCGTGAAGCCGATGTGCAGGCGTGTGTCTCGGAGTTCCGTAAGTCATCAGTGGTGAAGCGCGCCTCTGGTCTCATTCGCGTTATTGGCGAGTAATTCCTCCATGAAGTACGTCTCCACGCGTGGCTCAGCGCCTGTGCTCGGATTCTCCGATGTGGTGCTTGCTGGTCTCGCCACCGATGGTGGCTTGTACGTGCCCGAGACGTGGCCCTCCATGCCAGCAGTTTCCAGTGGCTCGTACGCTGAACTTGCAGCGAACATATTCAGCCCATTCATTGAAGGCGACATTGACAACGCCACCATGTTGCGCTTGGCACAAGATGCGTACGCAACATTCCGCCACCCAGATGTAGTGCCTATCGTTGACTTGGAACCCGGTCACAGCATCATGGAGTTGTTCCACGGACCAACGCTTGCGTTCAAAGACGTCGCTCTGCAACTGCTCGGTCGCTTGTTCGACCACATCCTCACGGCACGCAACGAAAAGGTCACCATCGTGGGTGCCACCAGTGGCGACACGGGCAGTGCCGCAATCGATGGCGTGAAGAACTGCAAGAACATCGACATTGTCATCTTGTATCCCGCCGGTCGCGTGAGCGATGTGCAGCGTCGCCAAATGACCACTGTCGATTCGCCCAATGTGCGCACCGTTGCCATTGAGGGAACTTTTGACGATTGCCAGGATCTAGTGAAGGCAATGTTCAATCACGCTGAGTTCCGCGAAGCTCAGAACCTCTCCGCCGTGAACAGCATCAACTGGGCGCGCGTGATGGCGCAAGTGGTGTACTACTTCGAAGCCACTCGTCGCATCAACGGCCCTATCGACATCACGGTTCCCACGGGCAACTTTGGCAACGTGCTCAGCGGTTGGATTGCAAAGAACATGGGTGCACCTATTCGTCATCTGGTTGTCGCTTCAAACCAAAACGACATTCTCACGCGCTTCTTCGAATCGCATTCCATGACCGTGACGGGTGTGCATCCCACACTCAGCCCCAGCATGGATATTCAGGTGTCATCGAACTTCGAGCGTTTGTTGTTCGAAATGAACAATCGTGACGGCGCAATGACCGCACAACAACTGCAGCGTTTCCGTGACCGCGGCGCACTGGCCGTTGAGCAGGATCAATTCGATCAGTGGATAGCTCCCACATTCCGTGCCGCTCGCGCCAGCGACCATGACACACTCGCCACCATCCGCTCGGTGTACGAATCAACCGGCATGTTGATTGACCCGCACACTGCAGTGGGTGTGAAGGCAGCTCGCGAGTTCGCAGAGGACGGCGTACCAATGCTCACGTTGGCCACCGCTCACCCCGCCAAGTTCCCCGATGCCGTGGAACGGGCAACAGGGGAGCGCCCTCAACTTCCAGCACACCTGGCCGACTTGTTCGACCGCCCCGAGCGCACCACTCAGTTGCCCAACGATTTGGCAACCGTGGAGGCGTTTGTCGCCAACCGTTAAGACAACAGCGCATCCACCTTGTCGACGAGCACAAAGTGCTCGCGCATCTTCAAATCAAGAGTTGATTCTTTGAAGTCATTCTCATTGAAGCGAGTTGTAATCCATGCGCAACGATCGCCGTCGGCCTCGCTTGATTCGATTTCATAATCGCATTCAAAATGATTGATGCGCAATTCTAGTTGTAGAGGTGCCAGAAGTTGATCCATTTCTGCGCGTGCACGCTCGCAATGTGCTGCGGTGAGAGTTGCAATTTCAACAAGATGATCAAGTTGGTAGTTGTATGTCTCGTCCACATGAACCAGCGGATGTTCAAGGTATTCGCACCCGGCTTTTTCAATAAATGTGCATCGCCTCTGCGAATCACCCACTAGCCAGTGGCTGGGTGGGTGGCCAAAGAGTTCTTGTGTATGGAACCCATTCCGTACAAACCAATCCAGAATTTTCACTACGTACGGATCGTCTTTAGGAAGAGGAATTGACTTGCACTCGTCGTCTTCCAAGTCATAATCAAATGAGTCGTATTCCATGACTAGTGAAGAAGTCCCTCGACTTCGTGTGTGAGTGCCAGGTGTTCGCGCATCAACTCATCAAACTGCGAACCTTCCAGTTCCTCCAAAGTGAAGCGGCGCACCACCCAAATGCATCGGCCTGCTTCTGATTCGGCCACTTCAACTTCAATGTGATGACCGTCAACGGTGTCGGCAATTCGTTGTTGAATCGGCTGCGCCAGTTCCTCAAGAAGTTCCAGTGGCAGCGGTGATCCCATGTCGATCAGCGAAGCGATTTCCACTACGTGCTCCGGGAAGAGGTACTTCTCGTCCAAGTAGGTCTCCATACGGTCTTCACACGTTGCGGAACCGACGTAGACCTCGCAACCTTTCACGAACAAGGGGAACGGCATGCCGTCTCCCAATGCTTCAGTGATGACCTCGCCGCCTTCCATCACACACCAGTCGATGATGTGCACTACATGTGGGTCAATGTAGGGAATGTGATCACTGCTGATCATGGGGAAGTTGTTGTTCATCTCTGCCTCTCTTCTGTGGGTGGGTGGGTTAAGACGTTGTGCGTGGATACATCTCGTTGACTGCCGCGACGAATCGGCCAACAAGGCGTTGCTGCAATTCGCAGTACTGCTTGTTCGGTGTGGTGAAGGCATCTGCGAGGCCCTGATACCACATGCACTGCAGGTCAAAGCCGGTGTTGAAGCTGGCACGAAACTTTTCGACTTCTTCGGGGCTCTTTCCTCGCAGGTCGTACATTGTCTTCTCACCGTTGTTGACTTTGTCGGCGAGTGCAACGAGAACCGACGGATCGTTGTGGTCTTTGGCGCGCAACTTCTCCAAGTAGGCAGACTTACGATTCCACCAAGCTTGCTCGTACTCCTCTTGACTCTGCTTGGCGCGCAGCTTCTTCTCTTCTTGCTTGTCGGCAAACATCGCATCGGTACAAGCTTTGACAATTTTGCAAACGCCGGGACCGAATTCGTGTTCCAGTTCCTCGTAGGTCATCGTTGAGTCTTCGATGATGTCGTGCAGCAGTGCCGCGATCGCTTGTTCTTGCGTTCCGCAGTGTTCAATCACAATTGCCGCGACACCCATGAGGTGACCGATGTATGGCTCCTCGTTGACCTTGCGCGAATCTGTGCCGTGTGCGATGCACGCCGCCTGAAACGCTTTCAAGAATGATGGACTTGGTGTCCAGCGTGGATGGTCTTTAGCCATGGTGGCCCCCTTTGTGTAGTGAAGAACGGTGGGGGCGGTGCGTCAAGCTGTGCCGCCCCAGACTTGCGAGATGAAGACGAGTTCAGGAGCTGCTATTCGAGCTCTTACTGAATTCTCTTCGAAAGAAATTCCATGTGATGGAATCTGTGTCCTCATCTCACCCATACCGTAACTCGGGGGTGTGGCGAGGTTAGGAAGTTGCTTTACAGTTCTTTGTCATGAACGTGTTGAAGCGTTGAGAGGCCGCGGCCACTTTGGAATCGCCTGAAATTTTGGCGAGTTCTTCACGAACGTTCTTCTTCTTCGACATTGCCAACAAGTCGTATTTGTTGGTCTTGAAGACTTTGTTCATCGCGATGATGCTGTTCACCATGAGGGCAACGTCTGCCTTCACTTCAGTGGGGCTTCCATCGCGCATCTTTACGGCGATTGCAGTGATGGTGGTCCACGCCTCTTCCATCTTCTTCGGGTCGGTGATTGCAGCAGGATCTTGACCATGAGACCCACCGCCGCTGGCTTCTTGCATTTCACCAGAGAGTTTGCAGAATGATGAATAGTCCGTCTTGCTGCTTGCACCACACGCAACAAGAGAAGTGGTGGCGAGCGCAATGACTGCGCATGCGCCCAATACGCGACGGATCACTTCATGCCCAACATTTTTCCGAGCTTGCGCTGGCGGCCAGCCTTGGAAAGGGGAATGCCAGTGGCTCGGGAGATTTTGCGCTGTGCCGCTGTAATGCCCAGGGCACGCTTCCATGAAAATGTCACGTTCAATCCGGGGAGAATTTTCATGACTTTGACCGTATCAGGGGCTTGATGTGTGGCATATGGGCTTCATTGGGCTAAGGTGATGGTCGCTCGGTTGTCCGAGTTCTCCCCGCCCAAATCTCTTGGGGGGTCGAGATTCCCAGTGCGTTTCTCGCCTCGGCGTGTGCACAAACCCCCAATCGGCTACCGAAAATGGTCGTAGGAAAGCAGGAAATCATGGCTGCAGAAGCCCTTGAGAAGTCCGCCCTTGAATCCAAGGACAAGGACCAGTTGATGGCAATTGCCGACGCGCTTGGCGTGAAGACAACGGCACGTGCGTCAAAAGCCACTCTCGTGGAAAAGATTCTCGAAAAGACCGGCGCAAACGATGCTCCCGCACCAGCGCCAAAGGGTCGCAGTGCGAAGGCTGCAAAAGACGAGGATGTCGAAGAGTCAGAAGAAGTTGTCGAGCGTGCCCCTCGAGGTGACCGCGGCAATCGCAATCGTGACCGTGGTGATCGTGAAGAGCGCGCGCCACGAGAAGACAAGTCGGAATCATCGGAACCCACCGTGTACATCGGTGCCGATGGCGAGCCACTTGCTGAGTGGGAGATTGAACTCGCACAGCACGAAGGTCGCATGGGTGAATTGAAGAC